>CAZYFT010000001.1:0-93528 GCA_964646575.1 uncultured Candidatus Saccharibacteria bacterium
AAGGCACTGAATTACACAAGTGACGCAAACACCATGGGGCTGTGGCATTTTGACGAAAACACCGGAAGTACGGTTGCCGATGATTCGAGTAGTGATACGCTCACTGCAGTTGGTTCGCCGAGTTGGGCGGTGGGGAATTTGGTAAATGCTCTTACGTTGAATGGATCAACACAGTATTTAACTGCTAATGACAGCTCAGCACTTTCATTAACGGGACAGCACACCTTGGAGGGCTGGGTTAAATTTAGTAATCCTTTTAGCAGTAGTGATGCGAGTCGTGATCAGGGAATCTTTGATAAGGGGAGTTATAAGCTTTACTACGACAGCACGTCTGGAAGAATTAACTATGAAATTGCAAATTCATCTGCAACCACTTGGACGCGTCAGGCCGGTATTGATACGAAGAATAGCTGGGATGCCGATGGAAAAAATATTGTTCGTTCAATTGCGAATGACGGTACGAATGCCTACTACGGGTTAGGTTTGGGTACCGGTGATGCTGAAGTTTGGAAGTGGGATGGTTCAAATTGGACAAAAATTGGCGGCGATGGGCTCAACGGCAGCTGGGCCGATCAGGTTTTTGAGGATGTGAATACTCTTGCTGTAAATGGTACAACACTTTATGCTGGCCTCGGTACAAATGCAGCTGGTGATGCTGAAGTATGGAGTTGTAATATTTCCAACAACTGTACTAGTTGGACAAAAATTGGCGGCGATGGACTTAATAGCGGCTGGCCAGTAAACACCCATGAGGCAGTCTTGTCTCTTAAAGCCCTGGGCTCTAATGTGTATGCGGGGCTAGGGCTGAGCGCAAACGATGCCGAGGTTTGGCGTTGGAATGGCAGTACTTGGACACAGGTTGGAGGAGATAGTCTTAATGGGGGTTGGACGACTAACTTTGAAGGTGTGCGTTCGCTTGAAAGTGATGGCTCTAACCTGTATGCCGGGCTAGGTGATAGCGCACAGGATGCCGAGGTTTGGCGCTATAACGGTTCTACATGGACGCGCATTGGTGGTGATGGCGTAAATAGTAGTTGGGCAACAGCAGACAATATTGAGCAAGTGCTGAGCCTTAACTATTTTGGCGGCAATCTCTATGCGGGCACTGGCCTAACGGCCGGTGATGGTGACGTCTGGCGTTGGAATGGCAGTACTTGGACAAAAATTGGCGGCGATGGACTTAATAGCGGCTGGGCTGCGAGCACCTATGAGATAGTTGCTTCCCTTACAAATGATGGATCCAATCTGTATGCAGGGCTTGGTAATAGTAACGGTGATGGCGAGGTATTCCGTTGGAATGGGAGCGCGTGGGCAAAAATTGGCGGAGATGGTGTGAACAGTGGCTTTTCGGCTAACGAGGGCGATGGAGTATATGCGCTAGATTACGTTTCCTCAACGCTGCATGCAGGCCTCTATGATTCAGCTGGTGACGGCTTAGCTTGGACTTGGAATGGTTCGGCATGGACCATTATTGGTGGTGGTTATGTGCGCCAGAGCTGGGGAGGCTTTAATGCGCAGAGTGTTGAAACATCTGCAACCCATAATGACAAACTCTATATTGGTACCGGCACGAGTGTCGCAGGAAATGCTACCGTTTGGGAGTTTGATGGTGATACTTGGCAGATTATTGGTGGACAAGGCATCAAAAACAGCTGGGCTAGGAGTACTTATGAGAATGTCTATACACTGCAAAGCTATAAGGGTAATTTGTATGCAGGGATCGGCACAACAGCGAACGATGCAGAAGTCTGGAAGTATGATGGTAATTCCTGGACTCAGGTTGGAGGCGATAGCCTTCATGGGGGCTGGACGACAAATTTTGAATCGGTGTTAGCACTCACTGTTTATAACGATTCATTATGTGCAGGGCTAGGTTTGTCTGCCCAGGATGCAGAAGTATGGTGTTGGAATGACACTTCATGGACGCGCATTGGTGGTGATGGTGTGAATGGTAGTTGGGCGGCTGCATTAAATATAGAGGCTGTATATTCACTGGCTGTATATAGGGGAGAACTCTATGCTGGCCTGGGCAATAGTACTGGTGATGCAGAGGTGTGGCGCTGGAACGGTAGCGTTTGGGCGAAAGTAGGTGGTGACGGCGTAAGTAGCAGTTGGAATACGAGCTATGAGGAGAACTTCACACTGAGAGTGTATAACGACAGGCTGGTGACTGGTTTGGGTAGCGGTACTGGTGATGCGGAAGTGTGGTCGTATGACGGCAGTTCCTGGACGCGCATCGGTGGCAGTGATGTGAATGACAGTTGGACGGGGGGTACCTATGAACGCGTCCGCTCTATGGCAATCTATAACGGTGAACTTATTGTGGGCTTGGGTGATACGGCCGGAGATGGAGAAGTATGGAAATATGATGGTGTTTCTTGGGTCCAAATTGGTGGCGATGGCCTCAATTCAGGCTGGACGAATGTGGTTGAGTACGTATCTACGCTTATTGGCTACAAGGGTAAGCTCTATGCTGGAACAGGCTTTACTGGTAATGCCGATGCGGCTGTATGGTCATACGGCAATAACGCGTTTCTCTCGAGTAGTCAAACCTCGCAGGACTCGAACTGGCACCATATTTCTGCCACCTTTGATGGTACGAGTATGAAAATATATGTTGACGGGGTCGAGAGCGCTTCGGTTAATGTCTCGGTATCCATTCCAAATAATAATTTGCCGCTATTAGTTGGGACGACATATGGTAGTGGTGGTCGAGGAGAGGCGCAAGGTAAATTCGGTGGAAGCCTTGATGAACTAAGAATTAGTAACATTGCCCGCACTAGCTTCCAGACGAAGCCCTACACTACCGATGCAGTTACTGTTGAGCTGACGAGTGCTATTCGGACATCTGGCGTGTGGAGTTGGGATACGTTTACTGTTACGGAGGCGCCCGCCGGTGGAACCATTGCGTATCGCCTTAGTGACGATGGTGGCACCTCGTGGAAGTATTGGGATGGTTCGGCTTGGGTTAACTCAAATACCCTTGCCGAAGCAAATAGCTATGGTGTTATTAACACGAATATTGCTACGTTCCCAGTAACTTTTGGGGGTATAAAATGGCAGGCGGTCTTACAGGGCAACGGTGATCAACAAGTTGCCATTGATGCAATTGCGCTTTCATCGAACTCTGATGCAAACGACCCAGCCGTTAACGCTTCAGCTATTACGATGCAGCGATCGAACGGCGGGGCTAATGTTGCAAGTAATGGCTGGACGAATGGTGCGAGCCCATATTTCAGCTGGACTGCCGCGATCGATGGTGAATCGGGAATTAAAGGCTACTGCCTGAGCTTGAGCCAAACTGCATCGGATAACCCGGTTACTACGAAGGGGATGTTGGGTGCCAGTCCAGTTCCAACAGGTGGGAACTGCCAGTTTGTTGTATCTACTACATCGCTAGATCTTGCAGCCTCTGGATTTCTTGCTACTGCCTTAACCAGCTCTAACTCACCATATTATCTCAACATCCGCGCCATCGATAATGCGGGCAATGTATATAGTACGAATGAACAATTCCAGTTTCGCTTTGACAATACGGCTCCAACAAATCCAGGCTTTATCACCGCACCATCTGGCTTTATTAATACAAAGGCGGCTACATTAACTTGGCCGAGTGCCGGTGGAAGCGCGGCACAAGATGCAAACTCGGGTGTGGCGGGCTTACAGTATCGTATTAATGGGGGTACCTGGTACGGCGATGGACATAGTGGTAGTCAGGATGCATCAGATCTCCTCGTCAATGATGGTACATATGCGACAGTTGATCCTATTGATTACAACCAACTTATCGATGGCGTGAATACCTTCGAGTTTCGTACTTGGGATAGTGCTGGTAACTTTACTACGAGCTACGTACAGGCCGAATTGAAAATAAATACCAGTGGGGCGCCGTCACAACCGCAAAATGTCACAGCAAATCCTAACTCAAATACCACAAACTCCTTTGCTTTTAGCTGGAGTGCTCCGGCAACCTATGTTGGTGACGCGAATAATATAACCTATTGTTATACGATTAATACCACACCTAATGCAGGAAACTGTACGTTTACTTCGCCTGGAATTACCTCCCTAGGCGCAAATGCTTTCGCAACCCAACCTGGAGTGAATACATTTTATGTGGTCGCCCGTGATGAATCGAGTAATATTAATTACTCTACCTTTGCGTCAACGACTTTTACTGCCAATACTATTGCTCCTGGCATCCCATTGAATACAGATATTGTGGATGTATCAATTAAGTCGACATCCAACTGGCGATTGGCACTTACTTGGGATCCACCAGCCAGTATCGGATCTGGAGTTTCATCCTACAAAATTTATCGCTCAACGAATAACGCAACTTTTATATATGTTGGCTCCAGTACGAGTACAACCTACATTGACGCAGGTCTTGCACAGCAAGAGTATTACTACCGAGTTAAAGCATGTGATTCAACGAATAACTGTGGTGCCGAGAGTGCGTCTGTATCTATGCTACCAACAGGCAAGTTTACCAGTCCAGCTAATCTTACTTCAGACCCAGTAGTTGCAAATATTACAACACGAAAGGCAACTATCTCCTGGACTACGGATCGACCTAGTGACTCTAAAATTGCTATTGGTACTAAGTCGGGCGAATATAGTCCGTCAGAACTTGCTAATTCGGCGCAAGTAACTAACCACGTGATAGACCTAACTAACCTTCAGGCGGGTACCACCTATTATTATGTGGCTAAGTGGACCGATGAAGATGGGAATACTGGCACGAGCGGTGAGCAGTCATTCACTACATCGCCAGCGCCTACTGTTAAAGAGGTGGCGACAACTCGAGTTGGGCTAAATTCGGCAGCGGTGCAGTTTAGTATTCGTGGTGCCACTCAAGCTAAGGTGTATTTTGGTCAAAGTGAAGGTTTCGGTGGTTTGAAACTCATAAATACCTCCACGGTGGAGTCTAGTTATGTCGTAGATTTACCTGATCTTGTTGATGGCGTGAAATATTTCTATAAAGTGAATGGTGTCGATTCTGAAGGTAACGAGTATGAAGGAAGTGTATTAACATTCACAACACCTCAGCGACCAAAGATTACGAATGTAACGCTACAGCCAGTTGAGGGTGAGCCGACAAGTACACAAAAAGTGGGTTGGACAACGAATGTACCCACTACCTCTCAGGTGGTGTACGGCAGAGTTGGTGGAACTGCACAAGAGATTTCTGATTCACAGCTTGTGACTGAGCATGAGATTATTATTCGGGGCCTTGAAGATGATAGTGAGTACTCGCTAGTCGCGCAGTCTCGAGATGCTGACGGTAATCTTGCTGTATCTGAAAAGCAAGTTTTCCGTACCGCACTGGATACCAGGCCACCTAAAATTACCGACGTAACCGTAGAAACTACTATTCGTGGTGTTGGTAGTGAAGCCCGCGGGCAGCTGGTTGTTACTTGGAAAACTGACGAGCCCGCAACGAGCCAAGTTGCTTTTGGGGAAGGCGCGAGTTCTGCATCGTTTTCAAGTATGACTACTGAAGATGCAGCTCTGACGACTGAGCACATCGTGATTATCTCGGATCTATCAACAGCTAAGGTGTACAACATTCAGGCAATGTCAAGAGATAAATCAGGTAATCAGGTGAAATCGGAGGCCCAGTCGACGATTGTTGGACGAGCTTCAGATTCGGTTTTGTCTATTATCTTCAATACCCTGCAGAGAATGTTCGGCTTTTTAGGGGAGGGTAACTAGTATGGTAACTCAGAATTTAGAAACCATGATTAGGCTTGAGCAAATAGAGAAGAAATTCTTTCTTGATAGCGAAACGGTTGAGGCTTTAAAGAATGTGAATTTTGGTATACCCAAACAGTCTTTTTCGATTATTTATGGTCCGTCCGGTTCGGGTAAATCTACACTATTAAATACTATTGTAGGACTCGAACCCCCAACTTCTGGAAGGGTGGTTATAGACGGGCAGGACCTATATGTATTGAATGCTGATCAGAGGGCTAACTTTCGGGCTCGTACATTAGGGATGGTGTATCAGACTAATTATTGGGTAAATAGTTTAACCGTTTTAGAGAATGTCTGTATGCCACTCTTCCTGTCTGGGTATTCGAAAAAACAGGCCGCGCTGATTGCGATGGAAAGTTTAGAGATGGTCGGTATGACTGCCTTTGCCAAAAAACGTCCTACCGTACTTTCTGGTGGTCAGCAGCAGCGAGTTTCTATGGCTCGTGCTATTGTGGCTAATCCAGACCTTATTGTTGCCGATGAGCCGACCGGTAATCTAGATACGAAGAATGGGGACATGATTATGAATTTGCTTTCTGATCTAAACCACAAACTTCACAAGACAATTATTTTGGTGACGCACAATTTAGAATATTTATCTTTAAGTACGCATCGTGTTCAGATTAAGGATGGTACCGCTGTTGAAGACGATGGGTCATATGGACTAACTACTGAGCAGAAAAAAGAGAAAATTAAACGACTACAAGAAAGTTTCCTGCAGCAAAAGAATGCAACAGGGAAATCGCCAACAATCGCAGAGATCACCACTGAGTTGGCGGGCGCGGCGACTACTAGTGATCAGGCTTTGGATAATGATGTTAGTACCTCCGATGACATTAGTAAAAAGGGTCAGGGTGTGGTTGATGGAGTCTCAAAGAAAACGAGGGGAACAAAGTGAGTTATTTGAGTGGTGCGCCTACTGAAAAGAATGCTAGTAAGAAGTATTCTGTTAAATATATCCGCATGCGTATTTTATTGAGTATGGCCTACAAAAATTTACTATTTAAGCGATTACGAACATTTTTGACTGTGCTTGGTGTCGTGATTGGTATTGGGGCAATCGTGTTCTTAGTGTCACTTGGCTTAGGTCTACAAAAGGTAGTAACTGATGAGATCGTTGGATCAAATTCAGTTAAAGCAATCGATGTATCATCTCCAAAGCCAAAGACGATCAAGCTCAATGAGGATGCTGTGAATAAGTTTGCGCAGTATCCAAAAGTCGAGAGTGTTGCTCAAACGTTTTCATTTGCCGGTAAAGTCGTTTTTCAAAGTTCAAACACAGACACGGTAATTAACGGCTCTGATCAGAATTATCTTGAATTGAGTTCGTTTAAACTTGTCGAAGGTGAAAAGATTGCAATACCATCCGACGATCAGGTGATTGTGAATACATCTCTCCTAAAAACCATTGGTATATCTGATAATGCAAAAATTATGAAACAGAAAATTAAGCTAGTCATACCAAAAGATAAGAGACAAGAAGCTAGTGGTGGCGCAGAAGTAAAAGAGGACTTTGAAAAAGAGGTAACTGTAGTGGGCGTCATAGATTCAGGTTCCGGTGCTGAAGTTTTTACAACATATACACTGCTTTTGAGTTCTGGCTTCCAGGACTATAATCAGGTGAAAGTTGTTGTGAATACCAAGGAGGATGTTCCAGCCGTTAGAAAACAGATAGAAAGCCTTGGATTTATTACGGCTTCGCCAGTTGATACGCTTGAACAGATTAATCAGGTCTTTACAATCCTCAACTTTTTGCTGGCGGGCTTTGGGGGCATTGGCATGGTAATTGCAGTACTAGGTATGTTTAATACACTCACGATATCTTTACTTGAAAGAACTAAAGAGATAGGGCTTCTGATTTCACTCGGAGCCCGACGTAAAGATGTTAAGCGCCTATTTGTTATTGAGGCATTGGCATTGTCATTTATGGGGGCTGTGTTCGGGTTAATTGCTGCTTGGGGGCTTGGCAAGGGAATCAATATGGCGCTATATAACTTAGCGCAATCTCGTGGTGTTCAAGATACTTTCTCTGTATTCTTTATTCCTATCTGGCTCATTATAGGAATCTTGGCATTCACTGCGATTACTGGTTTAATTGTTGTGGCATATCCAGCAAGACGAGCTTCTAGAATTAGTCCGATTGATGCGTTGCGTCATGAATAAAGCCTCTAAGCCAAAATTACACACCAGACTACATGTCAGGCTCATGCTATACTTGAGTATTTTTGTACTTTTGGGAGGGGTGCTGGCTTACTTGCGCTGGCATGCAGTCATTCAGAGTATTGTTTCGGTATCTCAAGAGTTACTCAATACTGAAAAGCAGCGCTTTGAAGCGAGTCGGGCTACGACTGGAGACTTAATTCGTGCTTTAAGTTACGACTATACACTTTGGGATGAAATGGTTGACGCGATTTCTAGAGAAAATCAGGTGTGGTTTAGAGAAAACATAACGCCTGCACTTGAGACCTATAAGGTCGATGCAGCTTGGGTGTTTACATCGGATTATGAGCAGATCTATAGGGTTGATCGAGGGGGTCGGGGTCTGGAGTTTCCACTACAAGATTTTGCACAGGAGCAGGCGCAGCTATTTCGAGATGGTAATTTTGTAAATTTTTATTCTGTAATTCAAGGAGACTTGTATCAAATACTTGGAGCACCTGCACAGCCTACAATCGATGTTGGGCGAGTAACTAGCCCGCAGGGCTACTTTTTTGTAGCAAGAAAACTTGATAGGCCAGATATTTTGAACCGACTGGAGAGTCTGGGCGATGTTGATGTAAAAATATCAACAAAAACTTCCATTCAAGATAGTTTGATTGTCCCTCGTCAGGGTACATTTATGTTTGAAGACCCTATTTATGGATATAACGGGGAGCAAGTGGGCGTGTATAATGTCTCGGGTTACTCGTCGTACATGGAAAGAACTGCTAATCTCCTGTATGGACAGTACCTTGTGTTTATTGTTGTAATTTTATCATTTTTAATGGTGATTGGTGTAACGATCTATTTGGTAATAACACATCCTTTGCGTCGGCTTTCAAAAGGTATTGCCAATCGTGATCCGAAGGCGCTAGCATACCTTAGGCGACGCCATGATGAGTTAGGCCAAGTTGCAGATCTTATCGTGCAGGAACAGGATCAGGAATTAGCGCTGCAGGCTACCCAAAAGGAGCTTGAGTTAGCACAACTAAAACTTGAAAAACAATTACGTGAGTCCGAAAGGATGAATGATTTGATGGTTGGTCGCGAGCTGAGGATGATTGAGTTAAAAAATCAGTTATCGGAGTTGAGGAAAGGAAAACCAAAGAAGAAGGGTGAATCTCGATGAGCCGTATGGGCATATATTTTGATCGATTATTAAGTGCAGGAATTGATCCTCAATCCGTCGAGATGACTGAGCTTCGACGGATTAAGTTTTTCTATGCCTATATCTTTATAGGTATATTTGCCTGTGCCGGATCGGCATTGGTTTTATTAATGTCTCAGCCGGCAGGCTATAGTTATCTTGCACTCGTTATTACATTGATTATACTTGTCTCGCTCGGGTTGATCTTACGTTTTCTCAAAAGAACCGACATTGTCGTGCAGTTGTTGTTACTCTTCTTTTGTGGTTTAGCTTGGTTTATATTAACCCAAAGTCAGACTGCTACAGGGATTTTTTGGCTTTATGTGTATGCCCCAATTGCTGCCTTACTTTTGCCGCGTAAGGTTGCGTTTTTCTGGGTGATATTATTTGCGGCTTGGGTTGTATTGATGGCGACATTTGCGTGGTTCGGCAAGGTGACTTATTCTGAAATTCAGATCTATGCTTTTCTTGCTTCCTTTTTGCCGATCTCGTTATTCATGATTACATATCAGCAGATTACAGAGAAAGCAGAACGTGAAGTTTATGAGAAAGATATCCAGCTTCAAGAATTAACTAATAAGCTTGAAGCTGAGTTGCAGTTCGCCTCTCGTTCTAAGCAGCAGCTAGATGGGTTGAGTGTGGCTCTATCTAAGCAAAACAAAAAGCTTACTAATAGTAAAACTGCACTTCTTAACCTTTTAGAGGATGCACGCAAGCTCGAGGGTGAGTTGAAGCGGTCTAAAGCTAATGTTGAGCGCCAAGTGGAGGATCGCACTAAAGAGCTATCAGTAGAAAGGGCTCGTCTTGCATCAACACTCGAAAGTCTGCCGATTGCCGTGGTGCTTATTGATAGGCATGGTGAAGTTGCTGAGGCTAACGGTAGGGCATATGAGTTAATTGATATTGCTCAGACACGTCATGGTACGACGACTGCACGTAAAAAAGTCCAGGCTTTTTTAGATAAAAAATTGAATTTGATGAAATTTATACAGCAATGTTCTCGCTCTGCTTCCTGTGTGATGATTCCAGAGATTACCTATCAGGGCAATTTTTATAAGATTGCACTCGGTCCTGTCGAGTCACAGGATAGCGATACGCGGGGTGGTGTAGTAATCGTGATTGAGGACATTACTTCACAAAAACTTCTTGAGCGCTCAAAAGATGAATTTCTGATGATCGCGTCACACGAGTTGCGAACTCCACTGACTGCAATTCGCGGTGATGCAGCTGTTTTGGCAAAATACCTAGATGGCGAAATGCATAAAAAAGATGCTCAAGAGCTTATCCAGGACATAAGAGGATCGAGCGATAGATTACTCGGTGTAGTGAATGATTATTTGGAGCTTTCAAGCTTAGAGCAGGGTAAGATCCCATTTGATATTCAGCGTTTAGACGTTGTGCCACTTTGTAAGCAAATAGTAGCCGAGAACCGGCCATTGGCACGTGAAAAAAAATTGAAACTAGAGTTTAGGAAACCTCGTAACGCAAGTATGTACGTTGGGGCTGACCCTAAGCGTGTTGCTCAGATTGTCCAAAACTTACTTTCAAACGCCATTCATTATACCCAGCGTGGCACTGTGACGTTGGAGTTGTCGTCGAGTAACGAAAAAGTAATCTGTAGAGTTAGAGATACTGGAGTAGGGATTTCAAAACTTAGTCAGAAAAATCTTTTCGATAAGTTTAACCAGGCTCAAGAGAACCTTCTTACTCGTGACCCTGAACGTAGTACAGGCCTGGGGCTCTATATTGCTAAGTTGTTGGTCGAAAAAATGCAGGGTAGTCTTGTGCTGGAATCTTCGGTACTAAAGAAAGGTTCAGTCTTTACTTTTAGTTTGCCAGTTTATCAGAAATCTAAGGAACAGTAGCCGACAGAATATGCAAAAACCTATACAATACATGAGAAGGAGTTATTATGGCTAAGAAGAAAATTCACTTAATCGAAGATGATCCGTTACTGTCGCGTATGTATGAACGATTGTTTGCTATCCACGGTTATGATTTTCTAGTTGATCTAGATTCTCAAGTGGGTTTGGAGCGGGTTAAAACTGAAAAGCCAGATTTAGTTTTATTAGATATTATGATGCCCAATCTCAATGGGCTTGAAGTATTGAAGCTCTTAAAGTCCGATGATGCTACGAAGGCTATTCCGGTTGTATTAATCACTAATGTAGAGGATGAAGACACGCAGAAGCAGGCAAAGGAGTTGGGTGCGGATGGTTATTTGATAAAAAGTCGGTTTGATCCAGATGAGACTGTGGAATATGTAGCGAAAAAACTTAAATAATGCGTATTTATAAATAGGTATTAATATAGGCTTGGTATGTTTCCTTAAGGTCTTTAGAGGCACCAAAGGGAACACGTTTAATTATCTGGGACTCCATATTCATCATGAGTGCCGGGGTAAGTGTGAACTCACCATATGTATTGTTAATAGCATCGGTTGCTTGAGCGACCTGTCGCTGACGAGTGGTTACGGTATCAAAAAGCTCTAGTTGTTCAGGCATGGTGGGTTCGAGTGCGAAAACAGAGATACCGAGTTTAGCAATTGGTCGTTTACTAGGGCGTTGAGCGAATAATTGCATAATCGTTGTAAAAATATCATTAGTTGAGTAAATTGTTCGATGGGTTTTAGTCGATTTATGCCAGTAGCTATGGTTGTTGTAGAGAAGCCAAAGGTGAGCACCACGAGCAATCGAATTATGGCGACGCAGACGACGGCCAGTCTTTTCAGAAAGTTTCATGAGGTAGCGGGCTAGCTCTTGAGGGTTTTCGGTGGCAATATGAATTGCAAAGTCATTACCGAAGCTCTTACGTCCGTAATTTATACTGTCGACCTCCCAGCCTCGCAGTCGATGATACCAGCGATAACCCTCGATGCTACGAAACACTTTGCGATGGAGTGTTTCTGCAGAGGCGCTAAGGAAATCGAGGGGAGTAAATATACTATATGCATTTAAGCGTGCTTCATAGCGGTAGTTGATACCGCAAAGATCGCGCAACGAGAGTTTCCTGAGGGTGGTTTCGAGATTTTGCGCATTGATGATGTCTAGGCCATCCGGCTTATGAAGGCCGGCAGCTGTTTTTGCGAGGAACCGGTTGGTTCCGATTCCAATATTGACTCGCATATAATTGCCAAGCTCTTTGCGGATGGCCTGTTTGATCTTTCTAGCCACAACCGACAGCGGCGACTTGTGTATCTGTCGGCTCTTAGAGAAATCGATAACGAACTCATCGATTGAAAGTGGCGTGAGATCGCTTGTGTAGCGATAAAGGAGAGCGTAGAGGCGAGCATTTACATAGAAGTATTTATCCGGATCGGGCATAAGGAAAATCATATCGGGACAAATAGTTCGGGCTGTACGGACAGGGGTTCCTACGCCGATACCAAGTGCTTTGGCTTCATACGATGCGGCAAGAACGATACCTCCCGGTGTAGTGTAAGAACACACACCCACGGGTTTGTCTCGTAGCAGGGGGTTGGCTTGCTGCTCAATTGTCGCAAAGGCACTATTGAGGTCGATATGCATAACTTGCGGCTCGGCTTGATTGAGATTTGGGGCTTCATTGAGGTAGGCCATCGGATATTGCCTCTAGAGTCCATTGTAGGCTCTCTGTGTTATAGCTGAGGCGCAGGGCTAATGCACCGGTAGAGCCTTCAAAGATGTGATGCAGTACACGGCCTTCACGCTTAGGGTGCACAAGCCCGATTTGATTCATTGAGTAATAGCGATTGCGCCACTTAATTTTTACTGGGACCACAATGCCGCGCCCACGTTTCGAGACGGTAAGTACATCGACTACTTCGTTAACTTCATGCATAGAATAATTATACGAACATACTACGAACATTTTCAAGTGTTAAATCGTGTATTATGGGGGTATGTGCGGACGATTCGCTTTAGCAGATACTAAGGAATTAAAGAGCCGATTTCATACTCAGAATGCGGCTCCAAGGGACGTGCGCCCAAACTATAATGCTGCTCCAACCCAAAGCTTGCCAGTGATTGTGGAGGTCGGTGGCCGAGCTGAGATTAAGGTGATGCATTGGGGAATTGTCCCAGCATGGGCAAAGGATAAGCCACGATTTGCTTTTTCTACGTTTAATGCTCGGGCAGAATCTTTGCTGGAGAAGCCAATGTGGAAGAAAGTATTCCCATCAAGGCGTTGTTTGGTTCCCGCCACTGGTTTTTATGAGTGGCAAAAGAAGGATAACGAGACGCGCCCATATTACATTCATGTAGGAGAACGTGAGATTTTTGTAATGGCAGGTCTGTATGATGAATGGGTAGATACAGAAACCGGAGAGGTGTTTGATTCTTTTACGATTATAACCACGCGACCGAATTCGGTGATGCGTAAGATACATGATCGAATGCCCGTAATCCTTGATGTTGACGAAGAGGCGACGTGGCTCGATGCAGATGTGAGTAGTCCGGAGGATTTACTCGCCATGTTAGACCCTTATGATGAAAAAGATACCCTAGCTTATCCAGTAGGTCAAAAAGTGGGGAATGTTCGTAATAATTCGCCCGATCTCATCCAGCCGCTAGAGACTGCTTGAAAAAATGCGCTTTTTCAGATATGATAGCCCCGCTTTTATTGGGTCCTTAGCTTAGTTGGCTGTCGCGATACTTTGCGCCGTAGGAGAACGCGCTCTAGCCCATAAAAGAGAGCTCGGTGTATGTAGGGGATTTGAAAATTATATGTGGGTCCTTAGCTCAGTTGGCTAGAGCGCTTCCTTGACGTGGAAGAGGTCAGAGGTTCGAGTCCCCTAGGACCCACCATTTGAATAGTTTATACTAAGTACATAAATGAATAGGGCGTAAAAAGTAGCCTCACCATCTACTTAAGGCCTCGTAGCTGCGGGCGTAACACGTAGCACAACAGTGATTTACCTTTCCTGGTAAGTAAGTCTGGTGGAACCCCCCATATTTTTTGGGGCCAGACATATTGGGATAGGTGTTTTTATTTAAATGGAGAAGGAGAAAGGCTCATGAGCAAAGATATTCATGCAATGCGACATAGTGCTGCACATGTATTGGCAGCTGCACTGCAAAAGCTCTATCCAGGAGCAAAGTTTGGGGTTGGTCCGGTTATTGAGTACGGCTTCTATTATGATGTCGCTTTCCAAGAAGCAATTTCAGATAAGGATCTGAAGAAAATTCAAAAGGAGATGCGCTCAATTGTGAAGCGTAATCTGCCAATTGAACGTGAGGAATGGCCGATTGAGCGGGCAATAGACTACTTTGCAAATAATGATCAGCCTTTCAAAGTCGAGCTATTGCGAGATTTACAACAGCATGGCACAACAAGCATAAAAAATATAGACTCTTCTGACTTAGGAATTGATGACACTGATGAAAAAATAACAACGGTTTCAGTATATAAAATCGGTGACTTTGTAGATTTATGCCGTGGCCCTCATGTAGTAAGCACAGGAGAAGTAGGCGCATTTGAGCTAACTCGTCTGGCCGGAGCGTATTGGCGTGGTGATGAGGCGAGAGATCAATTGCAGCGTGTGTATGGCATTGCGTTTGAGTCTGAAGAGGAGCTCGAAAAGCACAAGGCTATGTTAGAGCTTGCTAAAGAGCGAGACCACCGCAAGTTGGGGCGAGAGCTAGATCTGTTTACTTTTTCAGAATTGGTAGGCCCTGGCTTACCACTATGGACTCCGAGAGGCACAGTAATTCGCAATGAGTTAGATGCGTTTATACAAGAGTTGCGGGCGGAGTATGGCTTTGAAGAGGTGACGATTCCGCATATCACAAAGAAAGAACTCTATATGCGGAGCGGGCATTGGGATAAGTTTGAAGATGAGCTATTTAAGATTACTTCGCGTGATGGGCATGAGTTTGCTTTAAAGCCAATGAATTGTCCGCATCACACCCAGATTTTTGATTCTCGACCACGGAGCTATCGAGAGATGCCGGTACGTTATCGCGAGACAACCATGGTGTATCGCGATGAACAAAGTGGTGAGCTGCATGGGCTTTCGCGTGTTCGGTCAATTACACAGGATGATGCTCACACGTTTTGTCGACCAAGTCAGGTAGAAGATGAAGTAATGAACGTTTGGAATGTGATTGAGCAATATTGGAAGGCATTTGGAGTAAGCTTGCGAGTGCGTCTATCTACGCATGATCCGAAGAATATGAAGGGTTATCTCGGGACTGAAGAGCAGTGGGAGTCGGCGGTTGCACAATTGCAATCAGTAATTGTGCGTCAGGGCGTAGAGTTTGAACTTGGAGAAGGTGAGGCGGCTTTCTACGGACCCAAGATCGACTTTATAGGTTCGGATGCGCTCGGTAGAGAGTTTCAAGCGTCAACTGTTCAGCTAGACTTTAATATGCCAGAACGTTTTGATTTGGCGTGTATTGATGAGAGTGGAGTTCGCGAGACTGTTGTGATGATTCACTGCGCCATCGCTGGCTCGGTCGAGCGTAGTATTGTCTTGCTCCTCGAACATTTTGGAGGTAATTTCCCTGTTTGGCTTGCTCCACAACAAGTAGCGGTTCTGCCAATATCCGAGAAATTTATAAAATATGCTGATAAAATTACAACAGTATTGAAAGAGCAGGGTGTGAGAGTCGATGTGAGTGCTGAGAACGAATCGCTAGGCAAGCGTATACGGTCGGCAGAAGTGAGAAAAATACCATATACGCTCATTGTCGGAGAGAAAGAAGTGGCTGACGAGACGGTGGCTGTACGAAGATTTGGTGAGGGTGATTTGGGAGCCATGAAAGCAGATGAGTTTACAGAAAAAATCACCAAAGAAATTCACAACCGCAGTCTCTAGTCCGCAAGGTAAGCTTTTGGCGATTGTCGGACCAACGGCTGCTGGCAAAACGAGTGTTGTATTGAGTTTAGCCGGACAATACCCAATTGAAATTATTTGCGCAGACTCTCGCACGATCTATCAAGGAATGGACATTGGTACAGCAAAGCCAACTTTGGAAGAGCAAGCTCAGGTGCCGCACTGGGGTTTAGATCTTGTTAAACCTGGTGAGTCGTATTCAGCGGCTCAGTTTGTAAAATATGCCGAGCAGAAAATGCAGGACATATGGGAGAGGGGTAATACTGCCGTGATAGTTGGTGGAAGTGGGATGTATATCGATGCCTTGCTTTTTGGCTATAAGTTTCGTTCGCCTGCTGCGCAGCCACAAGATTTTAGCATGATGCCACATAGTGACTTAGTGGCGTTAGCTCAAAGCCAGTATCCTGACGAGATACGGCATATTGATGTAGAAAATACTAGACGATTAGTGCAGCTATTAGAGAAAGGGCCCGCAAACAGAGCAGATCGTAATGAGCTAAAATATCAGGTTACAATTATCGGTATTGACCCATCGAAGGACGATCTCCAGATGAAAATTGAGAAACGTACAGATGAAATGTTGAAACAAGGATTTGTTCAAGAGTGTAAAACACTAGTTAATGTATACGGAAACAGGTGTTCGACACTCCAGACTACGGGTTACTCGGCTGTTGTCAGCTACTTGCAGGGCGAAGCCGGCTACGAGGATATGCGGCAAAGAATTGTAATAGATACAAGGAGGCTCGCAAAGAAGCAGCGCACATGGTTTCGTCGTAACTCACACATAGAGTGGTCTACCGATGAAGAGAAAGCCCTAGTAATTGCAGCCTCCTACTTGGAAGCGTAACAAGGTACAATATGTATATGAAGCGTTTGCGAAATGCACTAGGGATAACTGTCGGTAAAACTACCGGCCGCTCCATGAAGTTGCTTGGTCGACATAGTACCGCACTTCCGGGGTTTGTTGCTGAGCTCATAGGAAATCAGCCGTTGGAACACTACATGCGTAAGCGTTCTTACGCAAAGACCATCTTAGTCACTGGAACGAACGGGAAGACCACCACCACCATGCTGATTGCGAGCGTGTTCCGCGAGGTCGGCTATGAAGTGGTGAATAATGGCTCTGGATCTAACTTAACTCGAGGGGTACTAACAGCGCTACTAGACGACAAGCGTCAGGGCGATGACTCGGTGCTACTTCTCGAAGTTGACGAAGCTAGCATGCCAGCAGTTTGTAAAGCTACGAAGCCGGATATTATTGTTGTATCAAATATTTTTCGAGATCAGCTAGATAGATATGGAGAAGTAGATACGACAAGAAAACTACTTGAACAAGCGCTTGGTTTTGCCACGGATGCACACCTCGTACTCTGTGCTGATGATCCGCATGTAGCTCGATTGGGGCTAGATGAGGGCCGAGCCGTGAACTACTTTGGCCTCAATGCATCTGGAATAAGTGCCTTGCCACACGACCATGCCAGTGATGTGCCGCTTAGTCCGGTGACCGGGGCGCCTCTTGTGTACTCGCGCAGATATTTTGGACATGTTGGCGCATATAAGGCTACCGACGGGAGCTTTGCCCGACCAATTCCAGATGTATCTGTAGAGGCTATATCGCGTGGATCGCAGGCGCAAGTGGTAACGATGAAGTTGCACGGACACGACCAGCCGTTGGTAGTTCGGAGTAGTCTGGTGGGGACGTATAACACCTATAATTTGGCTGCCGCAGTGACGGTAGCAGTCACTTGTGGGCTCGATATGAAGCAAGTAACAAAAGCTTTACAGCATAAAAATACAGCCTTTGGTCGCCAAGAGACGGTGCATTTTGAGGGAAAGCGCTGTACGTTTTTGCTTATTAAAAATCCGACTGGCTTTAATCAAGTAATTCAGTCATTCTTTCAGGCGAGGACTACTAGGCCGGTTTTGATTGTAATTAATGATAATTTTGCAGATGGGAAGGATATATCTTGGCTGTGGGATGCGGCTCTAGAAGACCTGGCTACAACCGGTCAAATTATTGTGTCGGGGTTGCGAGCTTACGATATGGCATTGCGCCTTGAGTATGCGGGTAAGAAGTGTCGAGTAATAGAAGATCCTATTCAAGCTTTACGTACTCTCTCTAAAAGTGATGCCGAAGAAGTTTTGGTATTGCCGACATATACTGCGCTCTTAGAGATGCGCAAAAAGCTCGCCCTCAAATTGGAGCATAGATTATGACGCACCCACAAAAAATCACCATTCTTTACTTGTATCCCCACGAGATGAATACCTATGGCGATTGGGGGAATGTGCTAGTTTTGCAGAAACGTTTAGAGTGGCGAGGCTACACGGTTGAGGTGGTAGAACATCGGCCCGGTGATACTCTTAAGATTGAGCCAAACTTGATATTTTTTGGCGGCGGTCAGGACAGTGGTCAAGGTCTAATCTTACAGGATCTTGGCCGCATAGCGGATCGATTAAAAGCTTGGATTGAAGATAGCATGCCGGTGCTGGCTATCTGTGGAGGCTATCAGCTATTGGGGCGTGAGTTTATTACATTTTCAGGCGAAGAGCTTCGAGGTGTTGGTGCGTTGCCGGTTACCACTGTTGCTGAATCTGAACGGTTGATAGGCAATGTAGTGCTCCAAAGTGATTTGTTTGGCGAAGTAGTGGGATTTGAGAATCATTCAGGCCGCACATCTTTTCTTAATGAGGAATTGGTAGCTCTTGGGCAAGTTCAAAGGGGAGGCGGAAATAATGGCGTGGATGGGAAAGAGGGGATTATGTATAAATCAACGATTGGCACATACCTCCATGGGCCTCTGTTACCAAAAAACCCCCAAGTAGCTGACTGGCTGATTGCCAGAGCCTTGGGAGTTTCGAACAAAGAATTAGTTCAGCTACCAGACACTTTTGTTGCTCAGGCACGGGCTGCAGTAACAAGAAAAAAATAGCTGTGTTCGTTTGAAAAGCAGATAGGTTCATTCTCTTAACCAACTAAACTTCTTGATATATATTGAGCTTCTGAATCTATTTCGTGTACACTAGTGAGTAAGAAAAATATTGAGGGAATCTGCCATATGCAAATCGAGTCGCTTTTTGGTTCAAAGACCCGGGTAAAATTATTGAGCCTTTTTTATAACAATCCCGAGCGTCCGTTTTATGTGCGTGAGATTACCCGCAAGATTAATGAGCAGATTAACTCTGTACGTCGTGAGCTTCAGAATCTCCTCAATATTGGGATCGTAAAGTCTGTTAATCAGTCGAATCGGCTTTATTACGAGATAGACCCATCGTTCAAATTTCATAGTGAGCTGATGTCGATCTTCCAGCGAATTCCCGCAAAATCTAAAGAGATACGCGAAACGAAGGAAGAAGATCAAATCCTCAAGAAAATTCAGAAGGCCGGCAATGTTAAAGTGCTCTTTCTCTCGGGTGCGTTTGTGCGTGGCAGCATGCAAAACGTTGATATCTTCATTGTGGGTGATATGAATAAGGCTAAGTTAGCTCAGGTAATTGGCGATATGGAGTCGGCTATGAATCGAGAACTCAATTACACGGCCTTCCGGTTAGAGGATTTCGATTATCGACGTAATTTGAATGATCGATTCCTGCTCGATATGCTCGATGCTCGCAAGATTGTATTACGGGATGACCTTAAAATATTCGATAAAGCAACCAAACAGCCTGCAGATGGAGTGGAGTCAGTCAGTCCGGTACAAGTGAATGTTTCAGCGCCGCATCCAGAAATTACCACAGAAGAGGCAATTCGTATGGCGGAGTTAGGTTAGGTTTATTGTGGCTGCTTCAAAACCATCTCCGACAATAACGATTCAAATCTCCTGGAAGACCATCTTTGCGATTGCTGGCTTGGTGCTCGGTGCTTGGGTTGTATACACAATCGGCAATTTTCTGATCTTACTATTTGCAAGTATTGTGGTGGCTACTGCTCTAGCTCCATACGTGCGGTCTCTCGAAAAGAAGGGGCTGCCGCGTTGGGCGGCTGTTGCGGCAATATATCTGGCGATTTTTTTGGTACTTGGCCTGATTTTAGTTTTGGTAGTTCCAACTATCTCAAAGCAAGTGAGTGACTTGATAGAGAATTGGCCAAATATCAACCGTTCTTTGCAAGCCAGCCTTAGTCAAAACGATGCCCTGCGAGGGCTTTATGATTCCTTCACGGCGGGATCTGCTGACGGTGGGTCTATATTCTCACAGGTAGTGAACATCACCTCTGTTTTTGTGAATGGTGTAGCAACTACGGTGCTCTTCTTTGTGCTAACTTTTTACCTATTGATGAACGGTCGGAAGCTAGCCCACTTCTTAGTGGGTCTCGTGCCGCAAGGCAAGGAGCGTGAGCGTTATGGCAGGTTAATTGCGAATATGTCTGAGCGTATGGGTTTTTGGTTTCGGGGGCAGTTTATTATCTCTCTCATGACTTTTCTTGTAGTATGGGCGGCACTTTCTTTGCTGAAGGTGGAGTATGCTTTGACCTTAGCCCTCATAACCGGAGTAGCTGAGTTCATTCCGCTCGTTGGCTCCTGGATTGGGGCAACCCCCGCAGTGCTTGTTGCCTTTGGTCAGGCGCCGATAGTGGCGTTGTTTGTGGTGATTTTCTTCTTTGCCTGGCAGTCATTTCAGGGATACATCATTAGTCCGCAAGTAATGCGTCGAGCAATTGGCGTGCCTTCAATTTTTATCCTTATTTCTGTATTAATTCTGGCAAATCTGATTGGCTTTGTCGGTGTTTTTTTGGCGGCGCCGATTGCAGCTGCTGTTGCGGTGCTTGTAGAGGAGTATGCAGAGGGTGTTCACTCGCAGCTCAAGCGGGGCTTGGCTGCTAGAAGTGGGCAACGCAAGAGCTAATCTGATATACTAGCATTCATGGATATTTCACTCGGAAAAGACACAACTTTATTTTTGCACGGGCGCGACGTTACTATGGCTATTGGCCCAAGTCTCGAAATTAAAACAGATGTTTTTTTTACAACAAAAGGCACAGGACCGAAAGCTGAGGTGGGTAAGTTCTTTCAGGGGGCAGGTGAGTACGAAGTGCAAGGAGTGATGGTCGACGGTGTTTCAACTGGGAAAGGGCTGACCTCATACCATGCCATATATGATGGGGTGAGTATTGCAGCGGTCACATTACAAAAAGCCGAAGATCTAACAGATGAAATGCTAGAGCACTTGCAGCCTTCGCATGTGCTGGTACTGTGGCTTGAAGACGGTACGGCGCAAGATGTAGCTCAGTTAATGGCCCGCTTTGACGCCTATCAGCTGATTCCGGCCCAGGTTCCGTGTGATGGTGAATCTTTGGAGAAAGAGCTGCAGCTTAAGTCTGAGGGAATTCCAAAACTGAAGCTGTCTACAAAAAATTACACGGACGGCATTCGGTTGCTTACGACCTTAAGCTAGATATAGATACTGTATACTAAAAAACCACCCAAAGTTGCGGGTGGTTTTTTAGTGAAAAAGAGTGGCTACGCAGTAGTGAGTTCGTCTTTGCCGAGATCTTTCGCGTGCTTCTTGAGGGTGCGAATTGTAGAGGCAGCCAACTTAACACGAACCTTCTCACCATTAATGATGAGAGTTTTCTTCTGGAGGTTTGGTTTCCAGACCTTTGGGGTGGCGCGCATAGAGTGGCTCACGTTGTGGCCAAATTGCTTACCTTTTCCTGTGATGTCGCATTTGTAAGACATAGTAAAAATTCCTAACCCAAGCATAATAACAGATACAGGCCAGTTTGACAAGTCTGACATAGGTCCAAAGCTGGTATACTAAACCTATGAATTTCTTAGAGATTATTAATTTACTCTTCATCTACGTGGTAGCTATCACGATCCATGAATATAGCCATGCTGCGGTGGCGCACAAGCTGGGAGATCCTACCGCGAAGCAGGAAGGGCGGTTAACGCTCAACCCTATGGCCCACATTGACCCGCTTACTACATTGGCACTGCCGGTTTTACTGATTTTAGCTGGAAGTCCAGTTATTTTTGGGGCTGCTCGGCCAGTTCCATTTACGCCATATCTGGTTCGAGGCGGTAAAAGAGGCGCTGCCTTGATTGCGTTAGCTGGCCCAGTGAGCAACTTGATCTTGGCCGCTCTGGTGGCGATAGCAATTCGCTTGGTTCCAAGTCTTGCAGCAGCTGGAAGCGGACTGCTTATTTCGATGATGACTGTGAATATTGCTCTGGCACTCTTTAATTTGCTTCCAATTCCACCTCTCGATGGATCGAGGGTGCTTTACGCTTTTGTGCCTGCGGGAATGCAAGAAGCGATGGAGCGTTTCGAGCGTACTGGCCCAATTGTGATTCTCGTAATTTTTCTCGTGGGCTATCCGTTTATTGCGCCGTACCTAGGCACGGCAACGCGGGCAATTACGCGCTTTCTTCTCGGGCTATAGGACTGATATACTAGATATAACCCTCGGGCGCGCGATACAAGCTTATATTTTTTCTGCTTAGAGAATAAAACGGGAGACCTAGATTGCGCTTCATCTTAGCTCGCTAGGAATGGAGTGGCTGCGGACACCCACCTGGAATTTTTGCCAGGGAAAATATTCTGCTTACCGGCGCCAAGGGGGATTTTATTTACAGCTTAAAGCGCTTCTTCCATACTGTTGGCTGCGATATAGAGTCAGCTCGGAGGATATCAATGTGGGATTCTATTTGGAGGTGTTGGGCAATTTTACGGATTTGCCCGCTAATGTCATAAGGAAAGATCCAGAGTGCTGAGCTAAAACGTAAAAAACCGAGTCGTTTAAGTTCAATAAGAAACTGATTACGAGCAATTTTGTGTGACTCCGGGATTTGATAGGTGACAAAAAGCCAGCGTTTATTCCAGTTTTTTGGTGAATGAATCGAGAGAGTCGTGGGCTTATGAAGTTCGCCACGCTTCAGAAGTGCAGTGCCGCGACTGGTAATTTTATAGAGCTTCTCTGTATCGATTCGGCCCTGCGTGAGCGCTCCTTGGCGCGAAAGGATGGCTAGAGTGTCTTTGATGCGGGCTCGTGGTGCGCGGGCAGTATTCCAACTAAAAAGCTCTAAAAGTGCCTTGTCTTCCAGTAGCGAAGTTTCGGTAGCGACGCCTTTTTGAGCAACTTTTTTAAGCAGTTCCTGGGATTTAGATATTTTTTTCATATTTGTCATGCTTAAGCATGATTATTATGTATAGAGTACTGATAAGTCAACCTGGTTTGATACAATACAGAGAGCGGGGTGTGGCGCAGTTGGCTAGCGCGTACGGCTGGGGGCCGTGAGGTCGCAGGTTCGAGTCCTGTCACCCCGACCAGGTTTTATTTGCTACAATAAGTACATATCTATGTCAGAAACCTCAGTTTTTACAAAAATTCGTCAAGGTGAACTACCAGGA
This sequence comes from uncultured Candidatus Saccharibacteria bacterium, assembly GCA_964646575.1. Lineage (GTDB taxonomy): Bacteria > Patescibacteriota > Saccharimonadia > CAILAD01. The sequence goes on from CAZYFT010000001.1 coordinate 23,274, forward strand.
GAGATTATCTATCAGGATGAGCGGGTATTTGTCATCATGACGATTGCCCCGCATAACCCCGGGCATTGCTTAGTTATACCTGTTGATGAAATCGGAAACTTTGAAGAAGTGCCAGAAAATCTCTACTTGCACCTGATGAGGGTGGCGCAGCAGTTGGCCAGGCTTCAGCGTAAAATCTACATGTCCCCTAAGGTGGCGATGGCTGCAGTTGGGATGTCAGTTGATCATACTCATATTCATGTTTTTCCTCTCTATGCAGAAAAAGATATGGATCCGGATGGAGCCAAACATCCGCCATCTGAAGAAATAACTGTAGAGGCAGAAAAATTACGAGCAGCCTTGTTGGAGCATCCAATAGTATGATCTGGGCCTTTTTACTTGGCATTGTTCAGGCAATTACGGAATTTCTACCGATTTCTTCAAGTGCACATCTCCTCATTACCCCTTGGCTGTTCGACTTTCCGCGCCAGGGCTTGGCCTTTGATGCAGCCTTACATCTCGGCACTTCACTAGCGCTCCTTTTGTTCTTTTGGCGTGATTTTTGGGGAATGATTCAGAAGAGAGATAAATTTTTGTGGTACATCCTGATTGCCTCCATTCCAGGTGCAGCCATTGGCTTCTTTGGAGATAAGCTTATCGAACAATATCTGCATGAGGGGAGCCTCGCTATCCTGATTGCGGCTATCGGCATGATTTTGATGACGGGTGTGATTTGGTATGTAGATGCTACGGCCAAACTTAAGAAAGACCTTACGCAAATGACACGTAAAGAAGCGTTTTGGGTCGGGTTGGCGCAAGCTTTGGCGCTCATTCCAGGCATGTCGCGGTCTGGGGCTACGATTGCTGCTGGATTAGCTGCAGGGTACACTCGAGAGGCTGCGGCTCGTTTTAGCTTTTTAATCGGTACGCCTATTGCTTTGGGAGCGGGGCTGTATAAGGCTACCGACATTATCCAGGCACAACCATCAAGCTCGGAGGTTATGCAGCTGATAATCGGGGTTGTTACAGCGGCGATTCTTGGGTTTGCGGTGATTCGGTGGCTCCTTGGGTACGTGCAGAAGCATAGCCTGCGAGTGTTCCTAATCTACCGCTTGGTATTTGCTAGTACAGTGATAATTATTTGGTTACTGCGCTCATGACAGGACGTGTGCGTATTCACGGCGACGGTGGCTCTCGAGGCAATCCAGGCCCAGCTGCAGGCGCTGCCGTCTTGCTTAGTGTTGATGGTCAAGTGCTTGAAAAGCGAGCGGAGTATATGGGGGTAGCCACCAATAATCAGGCTGAATATCTAGCAGTCGAGCTTGGGCTGCAGGCAATGCATGACCTGAAGATCTCAGAGGCCGATTTTTATTTAGATAGTCAGCTGGTGGTTCGGCAACTTAATGGCCAGTATAAGGTGAAGCACCCTGACATGAAGGCGGCGTTTAATCGGGTCCAGGAGCTCAAGCAGGGGTTGGATGTGACTTTTACGCATGTGTTGCGGGCGCAGAATACCATAGCCGATACGGCGGTTAACGAATGCTTGGATGCTCACGCCTAGAATATAGACATTTCTTGTAAAATCTTGTAAAATAATATAGCAAGTAAGCAGATGATCGCTCCATTTTTGGAGAGGAAAGTCCGAACAGTTCGAGTACAGGATGGTTGCTAACGGCAACCCGGGGCAACCCGAGGGAAAGTGCCACAGAGACAATACCGCCAGGCGTTAAGCCTGGTAAGGGTGAAAAGAGGGCGGTAAGAGCGCCCAGCTTGTGCTGGTGACAGCATGAGGAGGTAAACCCCATCTGCTGCAAGGCTTATGGATCCCGACAATGTCAAAGCGTGCTCGCTTTTCCTTGTATGAGGAGGGATATGTCGCATGATTGTGGGGGAACCACAACACTGTGTTCCACAGAGATAGATGATCATCACCTTTTTAGACAGGCTAAAAGGGGACAGAATTCGGCTTATCGCTTGCTTGCCCGCAAAAGTTCCAGTGCTCTGGGATTTTTGCAGATAACTTTATCCTGGTACAATAGAGAAAATGCGCAAACGTAGCGAGTTATTTTTTAACCTTTTATTGGTCCCGCTGGATGCCGCGGCTGTACTTGCAAGCTTTGTAATTGCTTATATTATTCGTGTTGAATATTCATTAAAGCCAACTGTTTATCAGGTGCCCGGTTGGGAATATTTGTATGCCTTAGTGGCGCTCTTGCCATTTGCAGTCTTCTTTTTTGCACTAGCGGGATTGTATCGTTACGAGTCAATGCGTAGTCGCTGGCGTGAATATTCCCAGGTTGTGATTGCTGTTTCGGCAAGTACCATGTTTTTAATTATTGTTGACTTTTTCTCAACAAAACCACTCTTTCCATCAAAGGCAGTAGTTTTTTATGGGTTTGCGCTAGCGATTGTTTTGGTGGTGGCGGAGCGTTTTATTGTGAATCTTTTTCAGCGTTGGCTCTTCCGCTTTGGTATCGGTATCCGTCAAGTAGTTGTTGTTGGTGTTGGGCGAGTTGCCGATGACGTGACATATGCTCTGCAGCGCAATCCAGGTTTTCGTTTGGTGCGTGTCCTAGAGCGCAAGAAAGATACTCTCGAAAAGCTTGAGAAGCTCGCAAAGAAGGATCACATTGACGAACTATTTATTGCCGACAAAACTCCAGCCGAGACAGATCAGCTGGAGTATATACGGTTTGCCCATAATAACCATATTGCCTATAAGTTTATTCCAAGCCTTGCTGGCATTTATCAGACGCGAAGTCAGCCGTCATTATATGCAGACTATCCGGTACTAGAAATCGTGCGAACGCCGCTTGATGGTTGGTGGCGAATCTATAAAACGGTTTTTGATTATTTAGGAGCGTTCTTGGGTGTTATTCTACTGAGTCCAGTATTTCTTATAGTGGCAATGGTGATTACGTTAACCGATGGCGGTAAGGTGTTCTACCGTCATGCTCGTATTGGGAGGCATGGTAGGGTTGTACGAGTTTGGAAGTTTCGTTCGATGTATGCGAAATATTCTACTGGAGGGGCCTTTAGTGGTAAGTCTGACTTGGAAATTCTACGCGAAATTGGTGGTGCGAATATGGTTGAAGAATTTAAACGTGACCAAAAACTTAAAAAAGATCCTAGGGTCACTCCGATTGGACGTTTTCTTCGAGCAACCAGCATCGACGAATTGCCACAGTTGTTCAATGTACTGATGGGTGAGCTGAGCTTGATTGGGCCACGTCCAGTCACAGAAGCCGAGCTAGCGCGATACAAGGATAAGGCACCAACTTTTCTCCTTATTAAGCCGGGGATCACTGGTTTATGGCAAGTATCCGGCCGAAACGATGTGAGCTATGATGAGCGCATTAAGCTTGATGTGTATTACGTAGAAAACTGGAAGGCATCCCTCGACCTGCGTATTCTCTTCCGTACAATAGGGGTGATTTTTAAACGGAAAGGGTATTAGCTTACTATGGCGGTCCGCGATATTGGCACTTTGCGAGTGGCGGTAGTGCACGATTGGCTTACCAACATAGCTGGTGCTGAAAAAGTGGTGTTTGAAATACTGAGAGTATTTCCACAAGCCGAGGTATTTACCAGTGTGTATCGGCCAGAGGCGTTTGGGGATGCTTTGAAGGGGCATAAGGTCCATACATCTTTTCTTCAGAGAGTACCTTTGGCTCGAAAGAAGCACCAGCTTTTTCCAGTTCTACGGCGATACGCCTTCGAGAGCTTCGATTTTTCGGGCTTTGATTTGGTGATAAGTTCATCAACAGCAGAGGCAAAGGGTATCATCACTCCAGAATCTACGCTGCACATATCATATACCCACACTCCGACGCGATATTTTTGGAGTCATTATGATCAGTACCTGAAGGATCCTGGGTTTGGGGCACTTGATCCGATTGTTCGTTTTCAGCTCAAGCGCACCATCAAGGCGTCGCGTCAGTGGGATTTTGCTGCAGCGCAGAGGCCAGATGTGTTGCTGGCAAACTCTGCAACTGTGCAGAAGCGCATAGAGAAATATTATAAGCGTACTGCTGAAGTACTGTATCCACCGGTTGATACGGAGCGCTTTGCTAAGCCCCATGTAAGACCCAGCGATGCGCCTGATAGCTACTTTGTGGTTGCATCTCGCCTCATCCCATATAAACGCTTTGATATTGCCATACAGGCATCTCAGAAGGCCGGTAAGCGGCTCGTAGTTGTGGGCGGTGGCAGTGAGCTTAAGAAACTCAAAGAGATGGCCGGTGACAGCGTAATATTTAAGGGGCATGCCACAGATAGCGATTTGGTAGCGTATATGCAGCATGCAGAGGCATTGCTTTTCCCTGGCGAGGAAGATTTTGGCATAGCTCCAGTCGAGGCAATGGCCGCGGGTACTCCAGTAATAGCCTATGCTGCTGGTGGTGCGACCGAAACTGTTATTCCTGGAAAAACTGGCGAGCTCATACCATCTCAATCAGTAGGTGCTTTTACGCAGGCTCTTAAAGAGTTTGACGCTCAAAAATACTCAAAACAGTCTTTGCAGAAACATGCTCAGAATTTTAGTGAATTGAATTTTAGTGAACGGTTGCGGCAACTGGCAGGCGAGGGGCTTAAGCGTGCAGGTTCATCTCATACGTAGAAAAACGCTTGCTGTTTCTCTCGTGATATTTGGCTTATTTCTAGTTATCACTCAACCTTTGTATAAGGTTCTTGCTCCTACACAATCGCTTCAGCTACAAAAAAAGCCGGCATATCAGCTGTATTCGGCGTTGGCACAGGCTGATCGACCCACTCGAACCCTTCTGGTGTTTGCAAATCATGCGGAGCAACGCATCGGCGGCGGGTTTGTTGGTAGTGTTGGGGTTCTTGAGGGAAGGAACGGTTCGCTCAAGCTCGAATCGGTGCGGAGTGTGTACTATTACGATCACCGTACCGAGGAGAAGGGGGCGTTTGTTGAGCCCCCAGAGTATTTAAAAAACCTTACAGGTAATTTAGCAGCTCGTGACTCGCTTATTGCCACTGACAGTGGTACGAATGCGCGGCTTTTTAGAGATTTATTTGCACGCGAAACAGGTGAGTATATTGATAACGTTGTTATAATTACACCAAAAGTACTCTCATTAATTCTCTATTACACGGGCCCGATTGATTTACCGGAGTACTCGTTGACGGTTACGCGAGATAATATTTTATCTACTCTGCAACAGGAGGTAGAAGCCGGTCAAGATAAAGTTGCAGGTAAGGATCCGAAAACTATATTAAAAGTATTGGCAGATAAGATGTTTGAAAAATTGCCTCAACTAAATACCACTCAACTAGCTCAACTAGGCGACGACGTTACGGGACTGATGCAAACGCAGCAACTCTACGCATATTTGGACGATGAAGGAGTCATGAAGGAGTTGTCTAGCTATCAAGCCCCAATCGCTAAGCCTGGTAATTTGAATACGTTACAGGTGGCTGCAGCAAATCATGCGGCAAATAAATCCTCGCAGGCAATTGTTCAAGCCGTAAAATTCAGATTAAAGGTTGCGGATGACGGACAAGCGCGACTGCTCGTGGAGATACTTCGTAAGCATCAGTCAGACTATGCGGGTTTCTATATAGACCCAAAAAGCGGTGGTCAGAATTTCATTGTGGGTGATGATTTAAGTTGGCTACAGATAACATTGCCGGCTGGTGCCATGGATATTTTACCGACGGGGCTCGCGCAGCAGAAAGATCCCACCGTTTTTGGTGCAGATATACTTACAAAACCCCTTACGACAAGTTCCGTGTCGGAAGAATTTATGCTGCCGGGGCGCTACGTCATGTCGGATGAGGTGGTGATTGATCAGACGCTTTTAGCGCAGTTTGGATGGTTTGGACAGCAGGTAGACTTTCAGGTTGAAGTACCAGAAGGATATGCATTTGCAAGGGGTTCTGATGGCGTGCAAGGTGAGGGCCACACAGCTGGTCGCCAGTTTTTTCAGATAGATGATGAAAAACTACAGTTTGTATTCATAAAACAATAGTGACCCTTTCGAGGGGTCACTATTGAGTCGGCTATTGTACGGATTTATTTCGAATTAGCTGAAGCTTTTACAACTGCCGAGAACGCTTGCGGTTCGCGAGCAGCAATTTCTGCAAGCATCTTGCGGTTGAGGGTAATATTAGCTTTACCTAGGTCAGCAATAAGCTGAGAGTAAGTGGTTCCTTCTTGGCGTGCAGCCGCATTGATGCGGGCAATCCAAAGTGAGCGGAAGTCGCGCTTTTTATTGCGGCGATCACGGTAGGCGTAGCTCAGTGACTTAAGTACGGCTTCATGGGCCTTGCGGTAAGAGGCACGACGAGTATGCCCCATACCTTTGGTCATCTTGAGGATTTTTTTATGTCGACGACGGGCGGTTACAGAACGTTTGACGCGCATTATTTGGCTCCCAGCATTTTCTTAATTGCTTTTACATTTGCTGCTTCAACAGCATGCTCCTTCGAGTACATGCGTTTACGTGCTCCGCTCTTCGCAATCAGCTTGTGGGTACGATAGGCGCGACGACGAAGTAGAGTACCTTTAGCGGTAATCTTAAAGCGCTTTGCAGCGGTCTTGCGGGTCTTAACTTTTGGCATCTTTTTTCCTTGCTAATACTGTCGACATTTCTCGTCCGCTTAGAGCGATTGGCTGCTCAACGGTAGCTTCGTCCGTAAGCTGCTCTACAAAGCGCTCGAGAACACCGCGACCCAGATCCGGGTGAGTGATCTCGCGACCACGAAAGCGTAGGTTAATCCTTACCTTATGGCCTTGATTGAGAAATTTGCGGGCTGCCTTTACCTTAGTTTCGATATCATGCGTATCGGTCTTGAGGCCAAGGCGCACCTGCTTGATGTCGGCTTGTTTCTGATTGCGTCGACTTTTTTGCAGGTGTTTATCCTGCTCGTAACGATACTTACCCCAGTCGATGACGCGAACGACGGGTGGAGTTGACTGAGGAGCAACCTCAACTAGGTCGAGGCCAGCGTTTTCGGCTTCCTGGAGAGCTTTCTCGAGGGAGACGACTCCGAGCTGTTCGGATTCCGCACCAATCAGACGCACCTCACGGGCTGTTATCTGGCGGTTGATGCGAATGCGCTTCTTATTAATGCTTTCAGTACTCCTGTTCGTTTGTAGCACCATCATACCACTGAACTCCGAGAAAATCAATATTTTAAGATGTCGTTTTTCTCGGTAATCATCTTGATTGAGAATTTAGCGGGCTCTACGCGGAATTTTTCAGGCAAATTTTTAGAAAAAGCTTCGCTTATGAAGTGATGAGGAGTCTGAACATCCATTCTTGAAGCCTGTATATGAAATACATCCTCCGTAGTTTTTTGAACAGTTCTTGTTTTCAATTTATTCTCCAAGAGATTTGTGTCTTTCTCCTGGAGTTTAGTGGCGTGAATAGTGTGTCTTTTCTCGGCTGTAACTGTAATAACATGCTGTTCTCGACTAGTAATATCTTCGTGAACACTGATTGTTACGAGTTCAACCGGAGCGTTAATGCGTAGTTCGCTCCCATTTGGGGTATAAACGAGAAAGCGGCTAGGAGCTTCAGTGGGGGTATCATTTTTGATGCGCAAAGTATGGGTAAACCAAATAGTATCTGAGCAGACAAAGGCCTTTTGCTCAGTGATTTTGCGGGCGGCGATAGCCTGTATGGATCGCTTGAGGCCACGCTCCATGTACGGAGCGATACGCCAGGTGAGGGCTAGCTTTTCTGGAGGAGAGATGTGAGCAAAAATTGGTGTCCCACTTTGGTGAGCATGCGACAGACGGCAGGATTCTGAAATAATGGTATCGAGCCAAGAAAATCCTCCTAGTGCGATGATCGTATTTGGGTTTTTTGACAGGGCTTGCTCTAATTTTTGAGGAAGCTCTTTTTTGTTTGGCGGCTGAATGATGTCAACTTGCAGGCGAGCCTCAAGGGCAAGCTTTTGCAAGGACTGCACTAATTTTTGGGTGTCAAACGGTAGATCTGGCTCTATGAAGAGGCTATTCATGCAGTGGGCTCTCTCTTACTGTTTGGCCGTTTTAGGCGTGCATCGATTTCTGATCCAGCATCTATACTGACACGGGGTGTAAGCAACACGCCCCGTACTTTTGCTGATTTTTTTACAACAATAGAGTCTCTTCCGGTTACTTCTCCATCTACTACGCCCAACAGGGTGACGTTGCGTGCCTCAATTGAGCCGTTAAGCTTTCCATTTTCGCTAATCTCGCAAAAACCATTCGTGGTTATCTCGCCGGTGTACTCGCCATCTATAACAATGTCTTCTTGTTCTTGAATTTTACCTTCTATCTTAGCGAGGGCAGAGAAGTAGAAGCCGGCGGTTTGCCGGTAGTCGAACGGCGATCTTTTAGCTGGCATGTAGTTCGCGTGGATTTTGCTTATTGGCCTTAGCAAGGGCGGCAGCCTCTTCTTCTGATAAATTGTGGGAGCTATGTCCGTGCTGAATTTGTTTGGCATACACTCGAGTGCCGGTTCGGGCATGGATACTTGATAGTACGTAGCCGTTTCCGCGGGCATCAATAATTGCTAGGCAGAAGCTTTGATCTCCACCGGTGTCATTAAATGGATTAAAGCGTACGAAGCCGAGGCGTGTACCAGCTTTTTCGGCTAGAATAGTTGTTTCTTTCAGGGAATGTTGGAGGTTTTCAATATCTTTTGTTTGTTGTTGGATCTGGCTAGCGTATTGATTGAGGGCACGCATTACCGGTTGGGGTTGGGCATTGTTAAAGAAAATGCCAAACTCCTTCTCGATTTTGAGTAATTTATAGATGAGCCAGCCACAGATGCTAGCTAACGCCACCACACACACAATCAAAAAGATATCCAATTCATTCCCCTTCAAACTTTATACTCATTATAGTCCTTCAGATAAAAGCTTGGCAAGATAAGGAGGAGACCGTAGAATAAAGGGAAATAGTGCAGAAGGAGGCTCGCGTGGCACGCAAAAAACAACATTTACGATATCAGGCCAAAAAAGGCCGGATGCATACTGTGGCCTCGGCCGACGAAGTCTCAACTCCTGCTGCAGCGTCTCAAGTTGAGACTGAAAAAAGAGATAGCGTTGATAAAAAAACAATCACTAAAGAGCAAAAACAAGAGTTTACTAAGTTGCCAGAGAGTGAAACTCAGTTTGTTCGCAGGGAGATAATCTATATCGGCTTTATCGCATTGGTACTGCTTGCTTTTTACTTAGTGATCTTTCTTGTATTCCGCTTTACAGCTGTGGATGAGTGGCTCAGTGGACTTATTCAGCTAAAAAACTAGCTGTTTGAGAGAGGCTTTTTCGAGTGAGCCCATTCCTAAACTGAAGAGCCTCAGAGAGGTGCACTGCTTCAATTTTTGATGATCTTTCTAAATCAGCAATGGTTCGGCTAATTTTTAAGACGCGAGCTGCGCCTCTTTGTGATATGTGTTGTCTGCGCAGGGCATCCTCTAGAAGATTTTGCGCATCGCTAGAGGCGCCACAAAAAGTAGTAAGTTCATGAGAGGGGATTTCACTATTTGTTGTTATTTGATGCATCTTAAAGCGGTGTGCCTGCAAGTCTCTAGCAAGCTCTACCCGTTTGAGGATCGCGTTAGATGATGTAGCTTCTGAGGCGGTCTCGAATGGACTTGTAATGGACGGTTCAGTAATGGAGCAATGCATATCAAAGCGATCTAGGAGTGGTCCGGAGATTCTGGCTTGGTAGCGGTTTATGGTGGCGGTGCTGCATGCACAAGCTTGTTTCGCGGACCCGGCGTATCCACATGGACACGGGTTCATCGCGGCAATGAGTATGAATTTAGCCGGATAGGTGAGGGCGTTTTGCGCGCGAGAAATATGTACTTCTCCATCCTCAATCGGTTGACGGAGTGCTTCTAATACCGATCGACGAAATTCTGGCAGCTCATCCAGGAATAGTACTCCACGGTGCGCCAAGGTTACTTCTCCGGGCTTTGGTATTTGCCCGCCACCTACGAGTGCAACGTCGCTAGAAGTGTGGTGGGGTGACCGGATGGGTCTTGATTGAAGGTGCTGGGCACTGGGGTTATGGATGCCGTGGAGGTAGGCTACTTCGGTAAGCTCGTCTGTATCAAGTTCTGGGAGAATTGTAGGAAAAGCATGAGCTAGGAGGGTTTTACCGCTGCCGGGCGGGCCAATAAATAGCACATTGTGGCCACCAGCGGCAGCGATTTCTAGCGCTCGCTTAGGCACTTCCAGGCCTTTTATCGATGAAAAATTAACTAATGATGTTTTTTTATCAACATTTTGTGTTGGTTCAGGATTGTCTGGGCATGGGGCTTCATCGATAAGCCAGCGATACAGTTCCCGGAGATTTTTTATGCGAACCACTGTCGCTTGCGTTTTGATTGATTCTGGAATGGGCGGGGCATCACACGCAATAATGAGAGTTTTGCATGCTACTTGTTGAGCTGAAATAACACTGGCCGCACTATCACGAGCTGGCCTCAGAGATCCATCTAATGAGAGCTCCGCAGAAAACAATATATCTTCGGGCTGTGGTGGTATTTGCTTTGATGCAATCAAGATACCAACTGCCATTGCGAGTTCAAAGCCAGTTCCGTACTTAGCAGTGTCGGCAGGTGCAAGGTTGAGAACGATTTTACGCATAGGAAATTCTAGCCCGCTATTACGTATGGCGCTTCGTAATCTTTCACGTGACTCCTCGACACTTTTTGTGGGTAGGCCGACAAGTGATATTCCGGGCAGACCGGCAAAAATATCGGTTTCAATGGTGATGCGGTGGGGTCGCGCACCATAGTGGGTGATGGCATGTGTGCGAGCAAGCATAGCTGTGTTCCTGGTTAATTACGAACACTATACCGAACAAAAAACTACACCACAAGCTTGAGAACTATACGCTTGAGCGGTACCATTCTGCAGCTGCTTCTGGGGGGATGGTGTTGATAATTATCCCGGTCGAAACTTCTAAGCCACCCCATGGAGAGACTACATTACGCCCCTTAAACTTAAAAGCTAGGCGCTGGTGGCTCACAAGCCCCTCTTCGATTGAAAGATTAAAATTAATGCTGTTGCTATTAAGCTTTTCAGCAATCTGTTTAACAAGGGGTGCTAAAGAAGCAATCTCGTGACCCTCAAGATCGCTCATATGGACTTTACTCAGTTTGGGCAGAATCCAGGCTTCCATTTGCCACTGTGGCGCATAGGGAGCAAATGAGATCCATTCCTGATTCTCGGCGATTATGCGTAAGTTTTCACGTTTTTCAAAGTGGATGATATCGTCATACGGGTCGCGGCTGTTTTCGAGAACGAATTGCTGTATAGCGTGGGCTTCAGCACGCAAGCGAGGAGGCTCAAAAGGGAGCGCAAAAATTTGTGAGTGGGCATGGGCTAGTGAAGCGCCGGCTTCAAAGCCATCATTGCGAAAGATGCTGACGTAACGGATATGTGGCATGTCATGTAGGGCCTGTGATCGGGCCCGATAGGTAAGAAGTATTTTTTCAACTTGTTCCACTGGTAGTTCGCCAAATGCAGTGTTGCGTAGTGGTGTATCAATCACGATTTCCTGAGCACCGTACGCGTCTGGGTTGTCGACGGTGAGGGCCGGGAATTTGTTTGCCACCACTTTAACTGCCCAGCCGTCCGCTTTGTCATTTGGTAGAGTGTAAACTTCTTCTTGCAGATCGAGACGGGGTGAGCTTGATGTTTCGACGAGTGGATGGTCGCTAGTGGCTGCATCGTACGGTCGGCCGGCACGTTTAGGGGCGATGAGGACATAGTAGTCATGAATATAGTCACGACGTACCTCGGTTTTCATGCCCTCCGTATTCAGATTGAGTCGATTATGATGAGTGTCATCTGGTTTTTGCGGAACCGCAGATAAAGGGGCGCCAGTTTCCTGATGCCCCCCTGAATGTTCTGTACTGTTAAATGGCTGTGGTATGAATTCATCCATTGCCCTTATGATACCCGAACCAGAGAAAAAACGTAAGAGCTATGATTTTTTGTGCTCGAGACGGCGGGCGAGGAATTCAATAATTAAGCGGGCTGCCTCCGGATTACTGAGAGTCGTAAGCCTGTCCGTGTAGCTGTCGTAGTCCTTATATATCTCATTGAGGGCCGTTACAATTTCACTACTTTTGCGGGCAATGTGTCCTAATTTATAGCGCTCAACGAGTTCGGCGTTACCTTCTTCTTGTCCAGGTATGATCTTATTTATTACCAATGGTTTTTTTGCGGCAATACATTCCATGACAGTTGAACCGCCAGCCTTTGTAATGACAATGTCGCTGGCTTTTATGAGTTCTGGCATGTTCTGAGTCCAGCCAATGAGGTAGCTGTGGGGTGCTGACCATAGCGCGCCGTTTCGAATTTGTTTATGCAAATCTTTGTCTCGCCCCGTAATTACTATCAAGCTATGGTCGGGATAATTTGAGATAATTGCGGAGCTAACGCGTCGCACATAAGAAGCACGCAAGGCGGAGGCACTGAACAAAATAATTTTTCGATTATTCGGCATTTCTATATCTGTTGGAAAAGGTTTAGCGCTTGAATTATTAGTCAAAAAACTTTCGTGTACTGGGTAGCCTAGGGCGTGAATTTTGTCGTTTTTCACCCCAAGGGTATGTAGGCTAGATGCCGTTGGTTCATTGGAGACTATGTAGAAGTCGCTGTCTGGAATAACCCAAGATGAATGTACGGAAATTGAGTCGGTGATTAGTGTTGCAAATTCAACATCCGGAAAATTCTTCTTAGAAATTTGCAAAGCGAGATATTGCCAAATTGGATAATTAGAAATAATGAGATCTGGGTGTTGTGAGGCTAGGAGCTTTTTGAGGTGGCCTTGTCTTAAAGGAAAACTCAAGAGATTGGCAAGACGTATAGGGGTGTGGGTTATATCTGTTGAGACATACATCCATTTATAAAGAGCGGGTAGGTGTTTTGTATTGATCTCATACATTTTTTTTGAAGTCTTGTTAAAGAGTTTTCCGATTTCTTCTGAGAAATCGATAATTTTTACATCAATATTATGTTCAGGATGGTTTTGAGCGGCACTTTCTAGGGCACGGGCGGTTGCCATGTGTCCCTGTCCAAAAGAAGAAGACAGAATTAATATTGTTTTTTTTACACTATTAGCCATATTTTTTCAGCGTTCTCATGTAAATTTCTTCAAGTTTGGCTGCCTGTCTATCAATAGTAAATTCAGAAGCTTTATTGTGGGCGGCGTCCCCCATCTTTTTGCGTAATTTTGGGTCATGAGCAAGCTTGAGTAGGGCCTTGCTGAATGCTTCAGGCTTTGGCGGGGCGAGTATACCGGATATAGCATCTTCGGCGACCAGGGAAATGTCGGGATCGGAGTAAACAAGGGGTACACGCATGTAGGCGGCCTCATTGAGCACAAGTGCTTGGGTATCGGTCATAGATGGGAATGCAAAAATGTCGGCGTAATTATAGCGCTCCAGGGCTTCTTTTCTTGGGAGGCCCCCAGTAGTGACTACGGCGCGACTGATGCCCAGTTCGCGAACTCGAGAACGCATATGTGGGAGGTATGGGCCTGGGCCCACAACACAAAGCCGAAGAGAGTCATCTTGCCTGTAGGCAAGAGAGAAGGCCTTTAAGAGTACGTTCATATTTTTTTCTTTCGCTACTCGACCGACATAGAGTATCGTTGTAGTTTTATCATCTTTACGCTGTGTAGAATTGCCGTTACGAGGAAATTCATGAGGATTCATCCCTGTTGGGAGAATATTTATTGGTCGAGTTACCCCATAGCTTATGAGTTTGTCTTGCATCTTAGCCGAAGGAACAATAATTTCGTCGAAGTGGTCCACGGATGCCCGAATGAGATTTTGCACCATTGTTTGGTTCCATTGCTCGAAGGAGCGCTTTGGTCGTACTCCTTGTAGGGTTTCTGGCCAGGCCTTTGGTTGCTTTACAAGTAGCGGACCGATAAGTGAGGCGGTGAGGATCCCGGCCCACATGCCACGATAGACTTTAGCGTACTCTTCGTAGTCGGTGTGGTAGCTAAAAACAGACGGAATATTTCCCTCAAACATGAGTCGCATGCCGGCAAGTCCGGTTTGCCCATTGGTATGGAAGTGGTAGAGGTCGGCGTTAAGCTCCTTAATAATTCGGCCGTATTTTGGTGTGAGAATACCGTCACGCAAGCCTTTATGCCATACACTAGGGATAGAAGGTAGGCGAATGACGTCAGGATGGTCATGTACGGGTACGTCGCTGCCAGGAGCGACTATATAGACCCTGTGACCTCGGTCGCGCAGAGCGTTGGCAAAGAGATCAATGGCGGCAGTAACCCCGTTGAGTGACGGGGTATAAAAATCCGTAAAGAATACTATCTTCATGAGTAGTCACCAGCAAGGCTCTTGTAGAGGGTTTCGTAGCGATGTACAAGTGTCTTTGAGGCGTAACGAAGGGCGAGTTCTTCTGAAAATTTCTGTTGTTTTTTATACATCGCAGGTTTTGTAATGAGGTCAACAATGTGTCCAACAAACTCTTTATTCGTTTTTCCTTGTAAATAGGTGCCAGCAAAAATGTCTTTATATACGGGGATATCCCGCAAGATTACTGGTAGGCCACAGGCAGCGGCTTCAACTACCACGAGTCCAAATGTTTCTTGGTAGGAGGGTAGCCAAAATACGTCAGCTAGGTGGTAGAGTTTGCGGGCTGTTTCAAGTTCGACAACACCTGTAAAGGTTACGTTTTCTGGGGCTGTGGCCATCATCTGTTCCATATCGGCGGTTTTATCAGCGAATTTACCAAACGGAATGCCGCCAATCCAGAGAAAATGATAATCAGTAAGCTGTTCGGCTACTAAGCGCCAATCAGCCACACCTTTACGCGGTTGTACCTGGCCGCTGCAGACAATCACAGGCTTATCAGCCGGCACATTAAAGTGGCGACGCAGGGCTGAGAGTTCGTGCTCGGCGGGACGCTTGAAGTGAGATAGCTCCACCATATTTGGTATGACGCTCATAGGTTTGTGAATACCGAGTTCTCGGAGCTCCATCTCGGTATTGGGGCTCACGCAAATGATGTGGTCGGCCTGATTGTAGACAAACTTGAGGTACCAGCGCGCAAAAGGTGCCCACAGCTTGGCGGCCTTGAGACTACCGATGAAAGACTCAGGGGTAACGTGGGCATTAATCACTCGCCCGTGGGTGGCTTGGCGGAATTTGCGCCATCCGTAAGGCCCGACAGTGTGTACGTGTACAATATCGGTTGGGCGCTTGGAGTTTATTTTTACAGAATAATCGGTATAGCTCTTAAGGGCATTAACATGCTCTTCGAAGGCCGTGTGAACACCGTGCCCGCGAACAGTAAACACGCTCTCGCTAACGACATTCACGCTAAGTTGTTTCATACCCTAAATCCTACCATATTTCTCCAGAAAGCTTGAGCATTTACGCATTGTTAGTAAAATGGTATAATGCATGTTCTTGGGGCTGACTATTAGCTTCGACAGGGTGATCATTGACAAGCATAACTTGCAGGCCGGGTTGAGATGAACGTTATCCGTCTCAAACCAATAAGTGTAAACTCACTTGCAAGCAAGGTACGCAGTGCTTTTTCAGCACCCGCTCTTGCACCAGCTTTCGCCTAAACCCGAAAGCCATCCAGTAAGCTTACGCCAACTGTAGCTTCGTCGGGTGTTATACTTTTGTTGGCTGCCCATGATGTGTTCTGCGTCCGCAGCATGGTAAGTTACCAGATTGCAGGAAAGGCTCGGGGATTGGTTCGCTTGTTCTCCCGTCGTCTTTCTCAAAACACGTAAGCGAACTAAGCTTGTAGACAGTATGCGAGTCACACACTGGACGAGGGTGCGATTCCCTCCAGCTCCACCATAAAGAGATCAGCGATTTTTGTTGGTCTTTTTATTTTTGGTCAAGATTTATTGATATGCCTTCTTGGGGGAAACCAGATATACTAGAAGGTAACAAAGGAGGCGATCATGACAATGCCAATCGATTTAGTCCTGGTTCGTCACGGCCAGTCAGAGCAGAATAAAGCCTTAAAAGCAGTGAGGAGTGGCAATCAGTCGCTTATTACTCACGGGTTTTTACATACCCCAGATTCTCAATTTCGTTTAAGTGCGCTTGGGAGAGAGCAGGCTCAGATAACCGGCAGATGGTTACAGGAGAAAGGATTGGGCTTTTTTGATAGGCGCTACGTTTCAGATTATGCTCGTGCCAAAGAAACAGCAGCGCTCCTGGATTTGGAGGGTCCAAATTGGTATGTTGAGCCTACTTTGCGTGAGCGTGAATGGGGTGTTCTTGATTCGTTAAGCTGGGAAGAGCGTGAAGAAAAGATGATTGTTGAATCACGCAAAAAGGAAACGGACCCGTTCTATTGGGTTCCACCTAACGGTGAATCTATCGCTCAAATGACGGTGCGCCTGCGAGGACTTCTCGACACGCTCCACCGCGAGTGCAGTGATAAGCGGGTTATTGTAGTGTGTCATGGAGAAGTTATGTGGGGTATGCGTTTTATGCTTGAGAGGATGTCGACTACGAAGTGGATACAATTGGAGCGTTCGCAAGAACCAGGAGTAAGAATATATAATTGCCAAGTACTGCATTATACCCGGCGTAATCCCGAAACGGGGAGCTCTCGGCTCACTTTGATTGGATGCGCTCAGAGTGCCCTCAACAGCCAGAGAATTGTGGTCCTGGGTGGCAGCAAGTCGCGCGCGAGACGTTTTCGAATGAAGAACTCTTGCTGCAAGCTGAAAAATCTCCACATTTGTTTGAGTAAATTCATTATCATGGTGACTCGAAAGAGCTACTTTTTTATATATAATGCTTAAGGTTGTAAAAAACGCATCATAATTGTATAAATATACTGTTTCGTACCTCGAAGAAAGTAGAATCATGAGCTGTATTACTCTCGATATTTGGAAGAACCACGAGGGGACTGGTAGATGGAAGCTCGTTTGCTCTGAAGAGCTATTCGTACCAGATCTACTCCAGAAAACTGATTACACCGCTGATGAGTTAGCAAGTTTGGAGAAGGCGCTTTTCCCAGCTGGCAAGCAGATTGTTCTCGCTCTCGGGTTGTTTTATGGCGTCACAACCCACTTCAACGTGGATGAGCCATGTGCCGTCGAATTTTCTGTCCCACCAGACGTTGATCCAGCCCTAGTCGAGGTGTCATATCGACAACGTATCGACAGCCTTTCGGTTTCGATGGTATTCGAATCAGGAAAGACACTTGTAGGAAGTTATCGAGACTGAGGAGGCACCATGTCCTATGCATATCCAATCCTCGATGGATGTACGCGCCATGAGAATGGTGAATTCACCCACAATGCATGCGGTACCAAGATCATGACTGCCACTGTGCGTCATTCAGTACATGATGGTCCATTTCCGCTTTCTGGTAGCGGAGATGTAGAGCTTGAACTTGTGCCGTATTGTCCTACTTGCGAGGAAAAGCCGAGCGAGCATGGCGCCCCGGTGGGCCGACGACAAGTGGATGTTGACGAAGCGGCAATTCTGCGACGGATGCGCGAACAGCGCTAATTTCTACAGGCAGCTTTATTGAGCTTGCCTGTTTTTTACTTACTGAATTATGTTATGCGAAATCTGCTCATGGTTGACTATGGCCTTTTTGAGAGTAAATACTGGGAGGGTTATTGTACCTTTTCCGAGGAGTAGCTATGGAGCAGGCGACCCTTACGGAGCCGGCAAGACTCATAGTCGAACCCGACTTTACTAGAGATGGTGGTTGGAGGTTGACGTTTTCCAAGCCACTAGTTAACGCGGACAAATGGGCCGCACGCCGAGCGAGAAAGTTGAGTGCCTGTGAAGTTCAGGAGATGGCGCGTGGAGTACATTTTACCTACGACGGTGGCTTGATATTGCGCACCTTCCTCAATGAGGGGTGTCGTATCGAGGTGCTGGTTGATCCTGACGCTCCCAACATGTTGTTGATCGAGCCGACCGAAGAGGAGATAGACAGTATCAGCCTTGAAATTAGTTTTCGTTGCTGCATCAGTATGATTTCTGATGCTTTTAAGTTTGAGCGCCTGCTCGAAGTTGAGGTGCGCTATATCGAGCTGTAGCAGGTCGATTCTCACGGGTAGTCCTATGTATATAGGGCTACTTTTTACTAGTCTGGCGCTTAGCTTCGGTGATGTAGTCGTAGAACTAAACTCAACTTTACTAGACGAAAATCTTCTTCTGGTAGAAGCTTATGGTGGACGAAGCGCGCATGGTCTTCTCATAATCAGTAATAGGAGAGAACATGATGGGTTTAGACATCAATATTCACAGCGCTCAGACGAGCATCTTGCGAGAGTTGCTATTTCACCCGCAGGCGAACTATGCGGCGCTGCAAAAGCCAACTGGCTTAACTAGTGATCATTTTAATTTTCATATTTCTCGGTTGGTTGAGCTGGGTCTAGTGAAGAAGACGGCTCGTGGTATGTATTCGCTCACGATTCAGGGTAAGGAGTATGCGAATCGACTGGATACCGATAATAATACGGTGGAGCGGCAGCCAAAGACGGCGGTTTTACTGGCGATTGAGCGTGATGTGGGCGGTAAGCGCCAGTGGGTGTTTCAGCAACGCTTAAAGAACCCGTATTTTGGCTTTTGGGGATTGCCGAGTGGCAAGATTCGTTGGGGTGAAACGGTTGTGCAAACGGCCGAACGGGAAAGCCTGGAGGAAACTGGGTTGAGTGCGGATTGGCGAGTGGCTGGCGTGTATCACGAGATAGTCGTGCAGAAGGAAACAGGCGAGATGCTGGAAGATAAAATATTCTTTGTGGTGCATGGCACGAATCCGAAAGGCGACTTACAGGAGGATTTTGAGGGCGGACATAATGAGTGGCTCGTTCGGGAGAGGGCGAATGTGCAAGAAAAGATATTTGATAGCTTTAATATCGAGCTCGATATGGTAGACAGTGGTGAGTGGCTGGTAGAGCGGACAACGAGCTATAGCCAGGATGTATTTTAAGCTTGCATTCCTGGGGTGAGGGGCTACAATGGCACAATATAGTTTGTACCTTGTAGCTTCTCACTCCTTGGAGGTCTGACGATGTCGACTGTTGTAGGTTTCTTGATGATTGGTGTGTCGGTGACCTGTGCATTTGTGATATTCGCTGCTCTGGATGAGAGGCCTCCGCCATCTGAGAGCGTAGCCCAGAAGCTTAGGGGTGGCTTAGTAGGAGCAGCTTTGCTGTTAGTGCCGGGGCTAGCCTTACTTGAGAGCCTTTCGCTCATCATGGCAACAGTAGGAGTCTTGTTGTTGATATGGTCTTCACGACGTGAAGATAAGATCACTTCATTCGTAGCTGTGGGGTTCATGGGGTTCTCGCTAGCAATTCAATACAGCTGGGTCTTTCAGTCTTCCTCTTAGTTGAGGAGGGCTAATTTGTAATTATGACAGTCTTTTCACGGGCCATACTTTGAATACCGGTATTGGTAATAATGAAGTTCTGCAGTATCCAGGTTCCAGTGGAGAGGCTGGCAGTCGAAATATCTTGCCGTAGGCTCCGCGTGCCACTTGGAGTGAGCCCACTAGCAATAGTGATTGATTGATTTGTAGATGTATTTATAGCTCGTGTTGTGCAGGTTACATCAACAAGTATAGATGTACAGGTAGAGTTAAATTTATCAAACTCATAATCTGTGAGTTCTGTATCGAGTTCGCTAAGAGATATGCGTGAGGCAGAGAGTGGTGAACCTATAGACGTTGTAGCAGATACATCATTAAGTGCTCCATAGGTGTTGAGAAGGCCATGCCCGTAGAGATTCGTGAAGTTTATATTGTTCATGGGTGCAAGTTTAGTGGCAGTTCCCGTTAGAGCGACACTGACTTGAGTGGGTGTAAGCGTGGGGTTTTGCGAAAGCAGTAGCGCTGCAGCGCCAGCAACAAGAGGGCTAGAGAATGATGTTCCGTTCAAGCCACAGGCGTTAAGGCCGGATTGTGCGGCGTTAGTCCATACTGTTGAGCACAACCCAGCGCCAGGAGCAACTAGATCTAAATTATTTCCATAATTGGAGAAACTGGCAATTGAATTGTCGGCATTCGTGGCCCCAACTGCAATTACATCTGGATACCGAGCGGGGTAGGAAATACAGTTACAGCCATCGTTCCCAGATGCAGCCACCACGACTACTCCATTTTGTGTTGCGTAATCTATTTGTTCGGACACCAAAGGGTCGTCAGCTTCTGCGCCTAAGCTCATATTGATGATACTCGCACCTTGGTCTACTGCATAACGTATACCGAGTGCTACAGATATTGTGTAGCCATCTCCATAATCATCAAGAGCTTGAATGGGCAGGATTTTAGCACCCCAGCTCATACCAGCGCCGCTAGCGTTGTTGTTGGCTTGTGCGGCAATTAGGCTTGATACAGTCGTGGCATGGTATGCACCACTGGCGGTAGGGGCGGTTTGGCCGGCACTTACATTGTTGGTGTCGTCGCTAAAATTCCAGCCAAGGTAATTATCTATATAGCCATCGTTATCATCGTCGAGATTATTACAGCGTTTATCAACAGATAGGGAACGACTGGTACAGTTGGGGGCTGGGCCTTCGGTGGTGGTTGTACCAACTTCAGCAGCGTTTTCTGCCCACTTATTCGTTAAATCTGTTACTTGCAGGCCAAATCCGGTGTCTATCACTGCTATCGTTACGTCAGAATTGCCAGATTGATGGTTCCAAGCTGGAAGGGTATTGGTGTTTGTGAGGTGCCATTGGTTTGAAGCGAGGGGGTCAGTTGGAGTGAGAAAAGCAGAATAGCGCTGGTTAATAAAAGTTTTTACCCCTGAAGTCGCAATAATATTTTGGGCACGCACACCATACACACCCAAGGCTTCAATATATTTTAAATCAGATAGCTCAAGATTGTTTGCAGTGAGGAATTCTTCCTGCGCTAATTCATCTTGAAAGCGGAGGATGTATTGTGTGTTCTTAGACTCTATGTGGGCCGAATTTCCATCAAGAGATTGGGTGTTTTCTAGGCTTACAGGTTGTAAGCTTTCTTTAGCAGGGGCATTGGGTGGATTCGGCAGAGGGTCCCCCGGAGCATGAACTGGAGTAGCGAACAGTATAAGGAGTAATCCAGCGCTAATCCCTGCCGTTGAGAGTTTTGCGTTTCGCAGGTGTAATTTCATGCCTGCAATGTCGTTAAGGTGATCATTACGACCCCACAGACGTAATGATCACCAGCTACTTTATATTGCTGTATGAATGAATGATTTTGTACTGAAGACTGGAAGCAAATAGGTCTTACCAGTATTTTTTTATTGTTAAGTTTAGTGTTTTTGTGTAGCATTTGATGTTTACGTTTAAGCTTGTTGTATGTATTGCTCTCTACTTTATATACATATGACTGCAGAGACAATAGTTTTTATGCTTAAATGAGTTTTTTTGACGCAAAAAAGTATTCATTTTGTTCTTCTTGGTATGATATAGTGATTGTGAGTTACATAAGCGTTTCATACGCAAAAAAGTCATGAAAGAATCCAAAAAGCAAATCCCGCAGAAATCTATTCGTTCAGTCGATGCAGTTCGTCAAGCGGCTGTTTCTGTGCGTAAAGACTCACAGTCGTATGCTCCTATCCAGCACATGACGAGGCTCGGTGCAGTTTTTATTGCTGTAAGGTGCTTAGTGCGGCGTGCACCCGAAAAGCTTGAGATATTTAAGGACAGAATAAGGCTAAGCAGCCAGCGCATAGCTAGCAAGTTGGTTTCTAAGCTTCCAAAGGTATCTGTTCCCCGAATACAAACGTCTAACAGGTTAAAAAGTGTTGTAGCCAGTACATCATTAGCGCTTATGATGGTTCTGATGTTCTTCAATTTGGGAATTGGTAACATTGCACGAGCGTTCGAGGATCTTAACCAGTCTGATTGGTCTGGTGGGGTTGGCGCCAGTCCAGTTGATCAGTACAGTGCCGGCGAAAATGTTGTAACCACTACACCAAATAGAATAGAGCTTGGCGTCGATCAACAGAACCAGTGGTGTAATACTGCGTTATGTGATAACCAGTGGCAGTATCGGAAATCAGTATGGTTACCACAATATTCAGTTGATCTTACTGGACGCAGCTCAGTTCAACTTGAGTTTGATTTGGAATACACGGCAGCAATGAAGTCTGACTTTAGTGATGTCCGCTTTGTAAGCGCCAATGACAGTCAAGATATACCATATGTAATCACAAGCAAGACTAATGGTGGGAGCGCTCACTTTATTGTTAAGGTGCCGGTAGTAAATGGCGATTCACCCGAGATGCTACGAGTGTATTACGGAAATGCTAATGCCAGCTCAGTTGAAAATAAGGCAGGTACTCTCGATATATGGGATGAGTTTGATCAAGGGCGGAGCTGCCCTGCCGGCAATCCAATAGGCTGTACTCCCAATACAGCCGTTGTAAATATGGGTGAATTGGAAATCAATTCCTCCGATTATTATCCGGCGAGTAATTATGTTCTCTCGAAGGGAATTGATAGGATTTTTCAAATCGATATAAAGCCACGGGATGCATTTGGCTGTGATTACAACAACTATGTGTCTTACATGTCACTAGGGAAAAATAATTGGTGGCAAGATCCTTCTGGTACTGTCAGTATGTATACTTACGGGCGTGGTGGTGGTCAGGGGTGTTCTACTGCGAAAAGCCAACATCAACTCGCAATTATCCAGTCCAGCTGGTTCAGGGATAGTCAAAATTATGGTGGTGGGGGATGGTTAGATAATGACCAAATACTTAGGCATACTACTGAAGACACCGAGTGGTTGACTATCCGCACAGTGATGAAGGCTGCTGGAGGGTATGACGTTTATACGAGCACCAATGGGGGTGCTAGTTTTCGTTTAGTTGGCCAAAATATAAGCTCAAAAGAAACTTTCTTGACCGACTTTGATAGATGGTATATCTCAACGCAGAGCTCGATGCCGCTGAGTGTGAAAAATATTCGCAGCTATAGCTACGTACCGAACGCACAGCCTGTATCTGTAGGTGTGCAAGAAAAGTTAGGGGGCTATACAGGTTACTTAGATTCAGTAGAATACGATCTTGGTCAGAATGGCGTATATGTTGGTCAAATTACAGCAGAGACGGTCGGTTCGGGAAAAATTAGTTTTCGTGTTGTTGGGTCTTCTGTGGAGGGTGGGACAAGTCAGTTTGGTGACGCGCGCCATTGTAAGATTATAGAGAACGGTGGGGATGCAGGGGCGAGTAACTGCATGGAGGCTAATTCGAGGTACGTAAAATATTTAGCAATCATTCAGGATGATGATGGGAATAAGGATTTTGCCGTAACAAATATTCGTCTTCAATATGGTTTTGATGATCAATCGCCGAATGCAGCGGGAGGGATAAATGTACGTAGAGAGGGTGCAAGTGGACCGCTTGTTACCACTGGCTGGATTAATACTTCACCGTACTTTGGCTGGAGTGCAGCTAGCGATAATCAGGGTGGCAGTGGTGTGGTTGGGTATTGTCTCTATTTTGGGAGCGATGAATCTGCAGATCTAGCAACCACGCAGGGCATACTTCCTGTTTTGAGCCCTCTGGAAACCAATGACCGTTGTCAGTATGCGGTCTCCGGTACCTCACTCAACATGTCGCAGCTTGATCTGCAGGCGCAATTAAGTAGTGACACAGTCTACTACCTAAAGATACGAAGTATTGATAAAGTTGGGAATTTGTCTAATGAGTCCGTGTTAACAATTGGCTATGATACCGAAGAGCCTGAGTTTAATACCTTGGCAACAGGACCAAATGGCGCTGTGAATTCACCGCTTGCTAATATTAACTGGCTAACGACACCGCCGGCAGGTGCGGATGATAGTGGGGGATCTGGTATCGCGGGTGTTAGATATTGTGTTAATTATTTTGGTAGTGTACTTCCGGAGTGTAACTTAGAAACTGGAGGTGGCGAAGATACCCCGGACTGGATATGGTTTGGGGCTTCGGGCAATCCGGGCGGACTATATGATTTATCGGATACCATTCCATTTACAGATGGAGGATTTCAGATATCCACGAACGCACTTTCTCATTTGACGAATGAAGGCATAAATTATGCCTATGTCGTATTGCTTGATAGAGCTGGTAATGTTGGCGGTGGTGGCGTGGGTTATATTAATACCACCCAACAGACTGCTTCACCACCCCGAAATCTAGTAGTATCTCCGCCTATTAGCAGTCAGAACCAGTTCTCTTTTAGCTGGGAGGCGCCTTCCAGCCTGACCGGTCCAGCTAGTGAGGTAGATTACTGCTGGACTGTAAACGCTCCAATATTGCAGGACGCTAGCAATTGTAATTGGACTGGCAAGGGAATTACCCAGCTGGCGAATGGTGCTTATGCGACGCAGCAGGGGGAGAATACGATGTATGTTATGGCGAAAGATCAATCGCAGAACTTCTCGAATATGAATGTGGCAACGGTAAAATTTACAGCATTTACGACAGCACCAGGTGCTCCGCAAAATCTTGAGCTGTCTGATGTGTCTACTCGGGCGACTGCGAGCTGGAAAATTGCCCTAAGCTGGAGCGCGCCACAGCTGCCGGGTTCCGGTGTGACAGGCTATAAGATTTATAGGTCTACCAATAATGTAGATTTTACTGAAGTCGGCACCACGTCAAATACCAATCTTAGCTTTATAGATTCTGGTCTCTCGCAAACTGACTACTATTATTATGTAAAAGCCTGCGATAGCGCTAATAGCTGTGGTGTAGCCAGTAATACTGAGATAGAGTATCCGAGTGGTCGATATACCACACCAGCTCGACTAACCGATGACACCGATCAGCCGAAAATCCGAGATATCGGTACGCGTAAAGCTACAGTTTATTGGTTTACTGACCGAGCAAGTGATTCTAAGATAGCTTATGGTACCGCGCCTGGACAGTATTTCCCTGAAGAGGTCGGTAATTCGGCACAAATTTCTACACATGTTGTAAATCTTACAAATCTTGAGCCTGGTAAAACATATTATTATGTAGCTCGGTGGACAGATGAAGATGGCAATATGGGGGTTTCCACAGAGAGATCTTTCACAACGCTACCAGCGCCAACCGTAAAGGAAGTTTCGGCATCAAATCTGACCATAGGTTCTGCTGTAGTTAATTTTACAACTGATAATGCACATAAGGCTAATGTATATTTTGGAGCCAATGATGCCTTTGGTGGCGTGAAGAGTGTTAATACTTCAACATCATCTTCTAGCTATAGTTTAAGTTTGGATAATCTGCGGGATGGGCAGAAATACTACTTTAAGATCAGTACGGTCGATGCCGATGGCTATGAATATCAGGGAGATATTTATAGCTTTACCACACCAGCTCGTCCACGGATTATAAATTTGCGCTTTGATACGGTCGAAGGTGAGCCAAGTAGCACCCAGAAGATTGTTTGGACGACCAATGTTCCGACTACTAGTGAGGTGGTGTATGGTCTGAGGGATGGTAAGCAGATCGAAGCCGTAGACTCGGTGCTTGTGGTGGAGCATGAGATGGTGGTTCGTGGACTTGAAGACGATGCGGATTATCAGCTAGTTGCCCGCTCGCGCGATGCTGCTGGCAATCTGGCAATATCTGATCGGCAATCTTTCCAGACTGCCGAGGACACGCGTGCTCCAAAGATTAGTAACTTGAAGATTGAGACAGATATTCGTGGATCCGGAGGCGAAGCTCGAGGCCAGGTGATTGTGTCTTGGCGCACCGATGAGCCGGCGACCAGCCAAGTAGCCTTTGCTAAGGGTCGCACCGATGAGCTAAGTAATCGATCACAACAAGATACACGTCTAACGACTGAGCATGTGGTGGTGGTGTCAGATCTGACGACCTCGAGTATTTATCAGGTTCAGGCGGTCTCATCTGATAAGGCTGGTAATGAGTCATCTTCGGATGCTCAAACTGCAATCATTGGTCGTGGTACAGACAGTATTTTTAGCGTTATCTTTAATGCCCTGCAAGCAATCTTCGGCTTTGGGGATTCTAGTATATGAGTCAGGCACTAGTAGAGTTTCAAAAGGTGTCGCGTGATTTTAGGGCGGTTGATGGCACGATAAGTGTTTTAAAAGATATAAACTTTAAGGTGGAGACTGGTAGCTTTACGATTATCTATGGACCTTCTGGTAGTGGCAAGACGACGATTTTAAATATGATCTTGGGGCTTTTACCGCCAACCAAAGGGGATGTTGTGGTAAGCGGAGAGAAGTTATATGGTTTGACACAAGATGGTCGTGCAAAATTCAGGGCAGCCCATTATGGTATTGTGAGTCAGGTTAATAACTGGATATTGAGTATGAATGTGCAGGAAAATGTAGCTTTGCCGTTGTATCTTTCTGGTACTCCGCGTCATGAAGCGCTTAAGAAGGCTGCTGCCAGCATTGAGCGCGTCGGGCTTGCGAAGTATATGCGCTATAATCCGGCGGTGTTGTCGGTTGGTCAACAGCAACGTATTTCGATGGCGCGGGCGACAGTTAAAACGCCACGGCTTTTAATTGCTGATGAGCCTACTGGTAACCTCGATACGACAAATGGCGACATGATAATGCAGCTCATGACTAGCTTTAGAAATCATGAGAATACAACCGTAATACTGGTGACTCATAATTTGAGTTATCTTTCATTGAGTAGTCATCGACTCTTCTTGAAAGACGGCGTTTTATCAGTGGATGAGGGTGGCTTCCAGCTAGAAGAAGAGCGTCGACGTATGTTGATGACAAGCTTTTTGGAGGCTAATAAAACGGACACTGCTCAACAGGGCAAGGCGGCGTCTGTGAAGAAAGGCGGCAAGCGTGGCTGAGCGTAACCATAAAACCAATGAGAAAGCGAATGAATTGAAGGTTATGCCTAGGCTAAAAAAGCACCGATTTAAGAGAGAAGGCGTGGTGGCAACATCCATTCTGGTGCGTATGGCGGCCCAGAATCTTTTCTTTAAGAGGCTACGAACTACGCTGACCATTCTTGGCGTGGTGATTGGTATTGGTGCGGTGATATTTTTGCTCTCGTTTGGGTATGGTTTGCAGAATTTAGTTAGCCGTCAAGTGATTGGGGCAAAATCGGTTAAGAGTATTGATGTCAATAAGCCACGCTCGACAGCCATTAAATTTGATGGTGAAAATATTACTCGGCTCAAAAATATTGGTTCGGTGGAATCGGTGGCTCGCGTTTTTACCGAAGCTGCTAAAGTAAAATCGGGTAGCTCACAGATTGATTCGGTGCTGTTTGGCGTTGATTCAGAATATCTAAACCTAGCCTCCGTACGCGTGGTGACTGGCAAAAGTTTATTGGCGGGCGGCTCGACGGATGAGACCCTAATCAATACTTCACTTGCAAGAGCAGTGGGCTTACCACAAGGCGATGAGGTACTCGGCAAGGTGATTAATATGAGTTTTGATGTTGTGCAGGCTGATGGGGTCAAGAAAACTGTTCAGAAGGACATGAGAATTATCGGCCTTGTTGAAGGGAGTGGGGGTGCTGAAGTTTTTGTGCGTAGTCAGCTATTTATTGATAATGGTGCCCAAGATGCCGGTCAAGTAAAGATACTGGCAACTGATCGGGCGGCTGTACCGCAGATTCGTAAGGAGATTGAAAGTATTGGCTTCGCTACCGCGTCACCACTTGATACTCTAGACCAGATTTCTCAGGTGTTCGGTTTGCTACAGATGGTCTTTATTGGTTTTGGAGGGATTGGTATGGTGATTGCGATACTCGGGATGTTTAACACGCTGACTATTTCTTTATTGGAGAGGACTCGGGAAATTGGGCTCCTGATTGAGTTTGGTGCGCGACGACGAGATATTAAACGGCTATTTATCATTGAGTCTTTAATGTTATCAATATTGGGTGGCCTAATTGGGTTAATTAGTGCCTTCATGCTCGGTAAGATCGCTGATGTGGCAATTAGTAGCTTTGCGCGTAGTCGAGGAGTGCAGGAGTCGGTGTCAGCTTTTATGGTGACACCTCAGTTAGCAATTATGACGTTGGTATTGAGCGCATTGTTTGGGCTGGCAGTTGTTTATTTTCCGGCGCGTCGGGCATCACGAATTGATCCGATTGACGCATTGCGTTACGAATAATTTTTTTGAGACTAGTCGCACAATTAATTTGGGTACGACTTTTTTATTTTGAGCCAAGAACTTTGACTGAGCTCTAGTATTAATTATTTTTGTAGCTTTGATTAATGACGTGTTGGTATGCAGTTTGTAAAATATATTCTGCGCGTGAATAAGTTAAGAAGAGAATAAAAAGTATGCAATAAAGAAACCAGGTTAGGGTGGTTGTGGGGACCGTCCTAACCTGGAGAAGTGTCTTGTGTGTTTGTTTTTGAGTAATATATGTGTGCAGCAGCACTACACCGATAATACGGCTTATACATAACCTTTGTCAACAAAAAAGTTGTGGATAACCACAACTTTTTTGTGTGAATGGGTATTTACAGGTTAGCTATCCTGTGTGGCGCTGACAAAGTTATCTGTTGG
The DNA here is from genome assembly GCA_964646575.1 of uncultured Candidatus Saccharibacteria bacterium. Taxonomy (GTDB): domain Bacteria; phylum Patescibacteriota; class Saccharimonadia; order CAILAD01. The sequence goes on from CAZYFT010000001.1 coordinate 51,684, forward strand.
GCCTGAATTAGCAACCTTAAACTGACCAAGTCGAGCCTCGGCGCAGGCTTTAGTGAGTTCAAAATAGATTTTCTGAGCCTGACTTACATTTTCATTTTTACCGGCCCACGCTTTCATGGCTGGGTCTTGCACGGCACGTGAGAACGAAAAGGTGATTGGCCACGGTTGTTTGCCGGCGGCTCCAATGGCCTGGAGGTTATCGCGGGCTTGTTCGGGGGTTTGGCCGCCGGAGAGGAATACGATGCCACCCATAGTGTCTGGAATGGTCTCATGAAGGGCGGCTAGGGTATGTTCAGCAACCTCTGCTGGCGTGGACTCGACTCCAGACCGTTTACCGGCCAACACCATGCTGGTTTTTACGATGCAGCCCGTGAGCTCGACGCGATAGGCCTTAAGCATCTGTACGAGAAGCTTTAGAATGTCTGCTGTCATTTCGTGGGCCCTTGAGAGGTCCTGAGGGCCGTCGTACAGGACTTCTGGCTCTACAATGGGTACGATGCCGGCTGACTGGCATAACGTGGCGTAGCGCGCCATTGTGTGCAAATTAGCATGCATTGCGCCTTGGGTTGGGGTGGTATCGGAAATAGGGAAGGCAGCGCGCCATTTTGCGAATCGAGCACCAAGGTCGTAATACTCTTTCAGTCGTTCGGCTAGACCGTCGAGACCTTCTGTAATTGTTTCGCCAGCAAAGTTATCAAGATCAACAAGTCCCTTATCTACTTTAATGCCAGGCACAATACCTTTGCTTTGGAGGTATTGGGGGAATGGAGTACCATCGTCCGTAGTTTGGCGGATAGTCTCGTCGTAAAAAATAACACCCGAAAGGTATTCTTCGATTCCTGGCGCTGTCATGAGCATTTGTCGGTACTGTCGACGAGTTTCGTCGGTGCAAGGTATGCCCAGCGCGTCAAAGCGCTTTTGTGCACTTTTGCTACTTTCGTCGGCGGCCAAGAGGCCTTTTTTATCTGCAAATAATGCTTGCACGGTGTCTTGAAGCTGTCCCATATATATTCCTTTACCTTATTACCTATATTCTAACGAGGGTAGTAAAGGTGGTCAAACTACTTATGGTTACTTCGAGAAAAATGCACAAATTTTACATAAAAATAGTGCTAGAGCATTAATATTATGTATTTAATCGACGCTTTGCTTCAAGAGCAGCATCGATTTTCATAGTCTTTTTGCGCGATGCCTCCCGTTTGTCATAATGTTTTTTGCCGCGCCCAAGAGCGATTTCTACTTTAATAAGACCGTGCTCCACACCAACAGCAACAGGCACCACCGCCAGTCCAGCCCCGCGTTTTTCGGCTTCGAGGTTGTCAATTTGCTTACGATGCAAAAGAAGCTTGCGCGATCGGGTGGGGTCATGCTCTTTCAGATTGGCGGCGTGGCTATACCGTCGTATATGGGCATTCACCAGATAGGCTTCATGATTCTGGAAGTGCACAAAGCTGCCCTTGAGGCTAATTTGTCCGGCTCGCACGCTTTTTACTTCATGTCCCAACAGGGAGATTCCAGCCGTGATGCGCTCGATAATTTCGTAGTCATGGAAAGCACGACGATTTTTGGCAATAACTTTCATGTCACTAGTATACCTGGTTTGTGGGTAATCTATCAGATATAATGGAGGAGATATGTTTTTAGCAGCCTATGAAAAGATTCTTGATAATTTACGTTTGGGTGCCGAAAAGGCACTGGGCGATGATTTGGAGAACGAAGATATCGCTCGATCGGTATCATTTTGCGACATGCGTTTTGGGGATATTGCCACTAATGTTGCGTTGCAGCAAGCGAAAGAAGCCGGTCGTAATCCCCGAGACCTTGCAGAAGCCATCGTAAGTGAGCTGCAGAAATTAGACACCTTTGCTTCTGCTGAGGTTGCTGGACCAGGCTTTGTAAATATACGTTTGCATGAAGCTGATTACATACAGCTTTTGCACGAACTTAAGCCTGGTTTTTTTCGAACCGAAAAGGGAGCGGGACGACGGGTGAATGTGGAGTTTATTAGTGCTAATCCCACCGGTCCATTGGTATTGGTGAATGCTTGGGGAGGGTACTACGGCGATATCTTGGCAAGTCTCTACGAAAGTCAAGGATATGATGTTGAGCGTGAGTATTATTTGAATGATGGTGGCAACCAAATTGCGCAGTTAGGGCGGGCAGTTCAGCAGGCTGCCGGTGCAAAGTTTAGCGCTGAAGAGTCGGCTGAATTGTATCGGGGCGAATATGTAGATGTATTAGCACAGAGTTTGGCAGAAGAATTTGGCGGTACTGATCAGCTTATCGCTAAGGATCCTCAAGAAGTGGGCGATAAGGCTCAGGCAATCATTTTGGCCGATTATATTAAACCTACACTCAAGCGGCTGGGTATTAACCACGACGAAATCTATCCGGAGTCCAGCCTGGACAATCGAGCGACAATCGAGCGACTGCGACAGGCGGGGGCTATTCTAGAGAAGGATGGGGCGATATGGTTGAGCGGAGAAAAAGCTGGCCTAGATAAAGATGAAGTACTCGTGCGCTCCACCGATGGACAGGAAACATATTTCTTAAAAGATATAACCTATCAACTTACAAAGCTCGAGGATCGACGTTTTGATACCGCAATTACCATTGTGGGGCCAGATCATCACGGGCAAGAACAGCGGCTGCTCGCGGCATTGAGTCTCTTGGGCCATGATGGTTTCGTCCCACTCTGGACGCAGACGGTACGTCTTACGAAGGACGGCCAGGAGTACAAGATGAGTAAACGTCGTGGAAATTACATCGTACTTGATGAATTCCTCGATATGGTCCCATCGCAAACCGCGCGGTTTTTCTTTGCCTTGCGAGATACCAATAGTCACTTTGATCTAGATCTAGATTTAGTAGCATCACAAAATAAACATAATCCACTCTTTTACGTTATGTACTCATATGTTCGTGCAAGTTCAGTGCTAGCTAAATTTGGCGAGATTGCAGAGCCCACTGAGATTGCACTAGACGTTGAGCAAAAGCAAATCTTGAGAAGTTTCATAGAAGTTTCGGAATTAATTACCCAGGCGACCGTGACGCAACAAGTGCATTCGGTGTTGCATCGTATGATAGAAATCGCTCGCTACTTCCATGATTGGTATGAGAAGAATCCAGTCCTTAAAGAAGAATCCGAGGAGCTCCGTATGGCTCGGGCATACTTCGTGGAAAAATATCGTGATAGTCTGAAGAGTCTGCTTAAGCTTATTGGGGTAAAACCGCAAGAACGCATGTAGCGAGTGGAGTAGGAGGGGTTATTGTAGTGAAAAAAACTACATCAAAGTATATTGAAGGGCTTAACCCTGAACAGAAAGCAGCCGTGTGTCATCTGGAAGGCCCTGCAATGGTAATCGCCGGTGCTGGCACTGGTAAGACTAAGGTTATTACTTCACGTATTGCGTATCTCATCGAGCAAAAACATGCACAGCCTGAAGAGATTTTGGCCCTCACATTTACCGAGAAGGCTGCTGTTGAGATGGAAGAGCGAGTGGACATGCTTTTGCCATACGGGTACGTTGATACGCATATCAAGACCTTTCATGCACTTGGTTATGAAATCTTGCAGGAATATGGCTTCGAGCTGGGGCTGCCACCAAATCTGAAGGTGATTTCTAGCTTACAGCAACACATTATCTTGCAGGAGGTTCTTGAGGACTTTGAGGATATCATGCATTTCCGTCCAGCCCACAATCCGGGGCAGTTTCGTGCGGCTTTACTGCAATTATTTTCTCGACTAAAAGATGATGGCCTCATGCCAGGGGAGTATGCCGAGCAGCTAAAATCACTTTATGAAGAGCAAACGGAATTGCTAGATGAAGAGGGCTGGCAAAAATACCACGAGGCTGCCAAAATATACGGACAATATCAAGCGCGTTTGCAGGAAAAAGGCTTGATTGATTATGGTGATCAGCTTTTATATGTGTATACTTTGCTGCAAAAAAAACAACATATACGTGATATTTATCAAAAAATGTACAAGTTTGTACTCGTTGATGAGTATCAGGATACTAACCGGCTGCAATCAAAAATCGTACATCTTTTATTGAGCTCGCAGCAAAATCTCATGGTTGTCGGTGATGACGATCAGTCGATATATCGCTTTAGGGGGGCGGATATAGACAATATGCTTGGATTTAAGGAGGCATACCCTAAGACTCAGTTTTTTGTGCTATCCGAGAACTATCGTTCTAGCCAGCATATTGTTGATGCAGCTTATTCACTTATACAACACAACAATCCGGCGCGTCTGGAGGTTCAGACAGGTCTAAATAAGAAGCTTCATGCCCAGTCTCGTGGACGTCGGCCGGTGGTACAGCAGTATAAAGATAGCCATGAAGAATTTCACGCTATTGCTGCTGATATAAAAAAACGGAAATCGGCTGGAGAGGCGTTGGGGGGTGTTGCGATATTGTGTCGGAATAATTCCCAAACTGAAGAAATGATACATTATTTACAACATTTAGGTATATCTGTAGCTACGCAAGCCAACGGCAACTTATTACATATACCGGTCGTGCGACAGTGCATAGATTTCGTACGCGTTTTACACGACGTAGAGGATTCTGCGGCTCTATATCGTTATCTGGTTTCACCAAAGATACTAGCCAGCACGCCAAAAGTTATGGAGTTAAGTGCTGAGGCACAGCGTAATAGGATTCCACTGAGTGATGTGATAGTAGATAGGCGCGAAGAAGCTACATATGAATACAATGCGGTGAAAGCTCTTGAGGCATATCGAGAAATTGCCCACAACCATACCATTGGTGAGATATTGTATAAATTTATAACAGATGGGGGCTATCTTGATAGCCTGGCTAATCAGGCGCTCTCAGAGAGCCAGGCTGCTCAGTCGGTTCAGCAGCTTGCAGCTTTTTTCACACTAGTTAAAGAATTTGAGGCTGTTGAGAAGCATCGTGATAGTTATCATTTTTGGAATTACATTCAGGACATGTATAGCTCCGATGTGCTTCAGGATGTTGAACTTATGGATGAAGCACAGGGTGTTCATGTTCTGACCGTACATCGCTCTAAAGGGCTAGAATTTGAAACAGTGTACTTATACGACATGACTGAGGGGAATTTTCCAGCTACTCGAAGATCGGACAGTATTAAAAATCTCACAGATTTAACGGCAGAGCCCAAGGATGTTGCCTTGCGCCATGAACAAGAAGAGCGTCGCTTAATGTATGTGGCGATGACGCGCGCTAAAAAGAACCTTATACTAACTTTCTCCCCCGATCACGGGGGCAAGCGGGCTCGTAAGGCCTCTCGCTTTTTGCTAGAGGCATTTGGGACGAGCCTAGCCGTTCAGGACAACGAGGGGAGTGGTGGGCTGCCCGCAATTTTAACCCGCTATGGGCCGAAGAGGCAGTCTGGAACCGAATTGCCAGCCTTCCCGGTGTCGGAAGACGGATATATAACACTCACACCTAATCAGATAGCAGATTACTTGGCTGATCCTTCGCGGTTTTTTGTACGCCATGTTCTTAGATTCCCCATGCCACCATCACACCAAATGGTATATGGTATCTCGATTCACGCCGCTTTAGAATATTTTTATACCGAGAAACTTTCTGGACGTGTGCCGAGAATCGAGATAATGCTTGATGTTTTTCGTAGTGCCTGGCGCAGTGAAGGGTTTGTCTCAATCCGTCATGAAAATGAACGTCGTAAGCAAGGTGAAGTGAGCCTAAAGCAGTATTATTCACATCATATAGATGTGGCCGAACCGATTGTCGCAGTAGAGCAGGAGTTTACTCTGGAGATCGAGGAGTTCAAAGTAAATATTCGGGGAAGGTATGACCTTGTTGTGAAAAATACAGATGTTGATGGTGTATCAATTAGGGATTTCAAGACGAGTCATGTTGCCAACGAGCGGGTAGCAAAAGACAAAGTTCGCGACTCGATTCAGATGGGGATCTATGCCTTAGCGTGGGACCAGCTCAATACCGATAAAACGGCGTCTATTGCCCTCTACTTTACTGAGTCACAGTTGCTGGCTGAGCGCACTAAGATTGAACACGAAAAGACGCTGAAGAAGATAGCCGAGGCGGTGACCGGTATCCGCGATGGGAGATACCCACGTCGCGGAAACCTAACCGATCTGGAGACTGAGGGGCTTATATAAATGATGTCCGTGAGTTATCGTGACCAAGAGTGGCTCGAGAATTTACTGGCTGATATTTGGTATCAGCACTTTCGGGATGTTGAGCAGAACAATGATGTGATGATTATTTGGGCTAAGCGCGCCAAGCGCCGTCTGGGCTCCATTGAGATGGATAGTCGTGACGGACGTACCTCGATTATTAAGGTGAATAGGCTTTTTCAGGATCTTGCCGTACCGGAGTATGTAATACGGGCTACTATTGTTCACGAAATGACGCACTATGCTCATGGTTTTGGTTCGCCTCATGAACAGAAGCAGAAGCATCCGCATAGTGGAGGCGTGATTCGCAAGGAGTTTGCAGAAAGAGGCTTGGTGGATTTGTATTTGAAGCAGAAGCGCTGGCTGAAGGATAACTGGCGCGACTTTTTACTGGAACGAGGCATGTTGTAGGCATTTTGTTCGTTTTTTGAGGTATACTGGTAGTGTTATGGAAGTCGTATTAATCATACTTTTGGTTGTTATCGTAGCAGCCCTTATATTCTTAATTATTCGTAGCCTAAAGCCTGCCAGTGCACCTTCTGCTGAGCTAGATGTGGCATCGGTGCAGCTGCTAAAGCAAGATTTGCAGGGAATGCAGCAGCTCTTGGCGCAGACTCAGTCAGCCATGCAGGACAGGCTTGATAAGAATAATGCCAATGTACAGGAAAGTGTCCATCAGCAAATGCGTCAATCATCAGAAATCATCCGGCAGGTTACAGAACGTTTAACCCAACTAGATGAGACCAATAAGCGCGTTGTGGATATTACATCGGAACTTAAAACCTTACAGAATGTTTTACAAAACCCCAAGCAACGTGGAGTCCTGGGGGAGTACTATCTGTCACAAGTTTTAGAAAATGTTTTACCGCCTACGCAGTATAAATTACAATATGGCTTCAAAAATGGGGATATTGTTGATGCTGTTATCTTTTTAGATAAAGGAAAGATTTTGCCGGTCGACTCTAAGTTTAGTTTAGAGAACTATAATCGCCTGGTTGAATGCAAGGATGCTGCCGAACGGGAGCGTCTCGTGCGTCAGTTTAAGCAAGATTTAAAGGGCCGTATAGATGAGACATCAAAATACATTCGTCCTCATGAGGGCACTATGGACTTTGCTTTCATGTTTATTCCTTCAGAGGCAATTTATTACGATCTATTAGTGAATAAGGTGGGGGCTGCCAATACTACCGCACGCGACCTTATTGAGTATGCGTTTAGAGATAAGCATGTCATCATTGTGTCCCCAACGTCTTTCATGGCTTACCTGCAGACTGTCTTGCAAGGGTTGCGTTCTTTGCAGATAGAGGAGCAGGCACGGGAGATTCAGGAGAGGGTTGGTTTGCTTGCACGACACCTGAAGAGTTACGATACGTACATGCAGAAGATGGGGAATTCGCTCTCTACAACTGTTGGTCATTACAATACTGCCTATAAGGAGTTTAAGAAAGTAGATAAAGATGTCGTGAAGATTGCTGAGACCGAACAGGCAATCGAGCCACTGTTGGTTGATAAACCATCGGCTGAAGACTAATTTGAAGGAAGTTTTATGAAAAAACGCGTATTATCAGGAATTAAGCCAACCGGAGATGTCCATCTTGGAGGATATCTTGGAGCGATGCGTGAGTGGCCTAAATATCAGTCGCCCGACAATGAGGTGTTTTATTTTATCGCCGATTTGCATGCCCTCAATACTCGCCCTAAACCTAGTGAACTACGAGATAAGACTTATGATTTGGTGGCATGGCTACTGGCCCTCGGTATCGACAGCGAACGCAATCCAATCTATTTACAGTCGCAGATCCCGGAGCACAGTGAACTGTGTTGGCTCTTAAATAACTTCGTTACCATGGGTGAGCTTTCGCGTATGACCCAATATAAGGACAAGGCCAAGAAAGGCGGCTCTGAGGGCCAGCTAGTGGCGTTATTTACGTACCCTGTATTAATGGCTGCTGATATCTTGCTGTATAGTGCTGATGAGGTGCCAGTAGGTGAGGATCAGACGCAGCATGTAGAGCTCACTCGAGATATTGCACAGCGCTTTAACGGTGTATATGGGGATGATTTCTTGAAGCTGCCAGCCTTTACAAACCCGGCTCATTCAGCACGAGTGATGATGCTAGATGATCCACTGCGCAAGATGAGTAAAAGTGAAGGAGGGGATGGCTGTGTGTATCTAGCCGATTCTGATGAGGTTATTATGCGCAAGTTTAGCCGGGCTGTAACTGATTCTGAAGCAACCGTGCGCTTCGATAGGGGGAAACAGCCAGGAGTGAGTAATCTTCTCGAGATATTTGCTGCTATAAAGGGTAAGGATACGGAGGAGCTTGAGAGGGAATTTGCAGGAGTAGGTTACGGGGACTTCAAGAAAGCGGTTGCTCAGGCTGTGCTCACCGAGCTAGGACCAATCAAGGCAGAATATAGCCGCCTGCGCTCAGATGAGGGGTATTTGGATCGCGTTCTTCAGCGTGGTCGAGAGCGGGTAAGTAGTGAGGCTCGTTCAAGACTCGTTGAGTTGAAGCAAACAATTGGACTATTGTAAAAAATACACCAGCTTTTTACAGAGTAAACAGTCGAAAAATACCCAAAACTTATTGACAAAGCATAAGGACTTTGCTAAACTAGAGTCAATCTAGTTCATTCAAAACCAAAAACAAAAACCAAGTTACATTCCTTTTCTATAAATAACGCCGCAAGTCGCTTGGTCTCAATAAAGAGCGACTTGTATTTTTTATAGCTGAACAGTAGGGTAACTCCGACCTGTAGACACCCCCCTTGTCTCGGGTCGGGCTTCCCCTACTGTTCTAGGGTGCCTCATCGAGAGAGGCGACCATTCCCGACAGATAAATCCTTGTTTAAAGCACGAGAAGACGAGCATCCCGCACGCCTCTTTATACGCTTTAAGTCTGATCAGTCAGTCCAAACAACCGAAACTGATCAACGAAGATTTGCCTAGACGAATGGTAGGGAAACCGGAGCAGACGAAAAAAAAACAACTAAACGCACCTTTCGTCTCGAACAAAGTCTGCACCAAAACTTGGATACCTAGGCTTCATCAAGCTTAGATACCCCTCACCGGGGCAGCACGTGCCAATTGAATCTTTCTCTTTAGGGCAGATGTGACTGCCCCGTAACCACTTACTTACTCATCAGAAATCACCCGTTTGTCAGGGTGATTTTTTTGTTAGCGAATTGCAGTCCTGTGAGAGCACGTGCATTGTACGCTCTGGCCTCAAACTTATACGGTGCAGGGTCTGCATTGCCATAATGGCAAAAAGGGAAGAGCGGAATTATTGGGCAATTAGTTTACTCATAAGTATGAATAAAAATAGTAGTCAAAACAAAAATCGAAAATAGAAAAATATATTTAGTGTTCATATTTTGGCAAAAAGTATTCAAATGTGGATACTGTGGAAAAAGCATTGGAAAATAGAGATAATAGAGTCTATGCGAGACGCATCCTACAAACAGCTAGGGCTCTACATATCTGTCACAATTTTTTCGCTCATTCTGTCTTTGAGTGTAGTGGCATTTCTCTTGCTAGCAACTTCACCGAGAGACATAGGTGCTTTAGGCGTAACAGTTTGGTTTATAGGCCTATTTGTACTGGCTACATCTTCTATTTTGTTGGTGCGTTATAATTTTGGAAGACATCGACATCCTGAGCCCCAGGAGCGTTTTGCGGTGTATAAACGCTCGCTCAGAGGGAGTGCCGTGATGGGGCTTTTTTTTGCAATTGCTCTTGCGATGCAAAGTTTGAGGATGCTGAATCTGGGGGATATACTGCTCTTCCTGCTAACTCTTGCTATAATTGAACTATATTTCCGCACGAAAAAATCATGAATGACACTCAAACAGAACTGCGTCAGGTTCAATCTGACTTTACTGCTCGTTTAGCTGAGGTGAAGACCCAGCCAGATTTGCTTACTTTAAAATCGGACTTTCTCGGTAAAAAGGGGAGGCTGCAGGCCATTTTGAAGTCTCTGAGCGCGCTTTCAGTAGATGAGCGGCGGGATATTGGCGCTCGGGCCAATGCATTAAAGAAGGAAATAGAGGGGCAGCTAGCGCGGCAAGAGTTTGTTATTGCAGAGAGCGCTGACGCGTCACTCTCTTCAGTTGATCTATCTTTACCTATACGTAGCGAGCAGCGGGTGGGGCATGGACACCCTACACAGCTTGTTTTAGACGATATTTATGAAGTGTTCTTGCGCTTGGGCTTCGCGGTTGTTGATGGGCCTGAGGTAGAGACTGATTGGTATAACTTTGAGGTCCTTAATATGCCGGCAGATCACCCAGCCCGGGATATGCAGGATACGTTTTATTTGGAGGCTGAAGAAGGCGCGGTGCCTTTGGTGCCGAGAACACACACCTCGGCTTCGCAAATTCGCTATCTGGAGACTCATAAGCCACCGTTTAAGATTATCGTGCCCGGGAAAGTCTATCGCAATGAAGATGAGGATAGAACTCACTCCTGGACATTTTATCAGGTGGAGGGCTTGGTGGTTGGCGAGGGTGTGAGCATGGCGGATCTAAAGGGCACATTGTTACACTGCGTACAATCTTTGCTTGGTTCAGATGTGAAGATTCGCTTTAGGCCAAGCTTTTTCCCATATACCGAGCCGTCTGTTGAGGTTGACGTGTGGTATCAAAATGAGTGGCTTGAGGTTGGCGGTGCTGGTATGGTGCACCCACATGTTTTGGCGCGTGGTGGAGTGGATCCGGAGCACTTTTATGGGTTTGCTTTTGGGTTTGGTCCAGATCGGTTGGCGCTTATTCGCTATGGCTTAACGGATTTGCGCAAGCTATGGCGCCCCAATCTTCTGATGAGTGAGGATTTATGAAAATAGCAATTGCTACACTTAATCGATACTTGAAAAAGCCACGATCAACCGACGAAATCGTGGAGCTTATGGCGCGCACAGAAATTGAGGTAGAGGAAATTATTCGCTCGGATAGTTTGGATGCAAAGATTATTTTAGTGAAGACTGTTGAAGTTGAACCGCATCCCAATGCCGATCGACTTCGCCTTGTGACGGTAACAAATGGCACAGATAAGATTAGGGTTGTGTGCGGAGCGCCAAATGTTACGGTTGGTCAGCGCGTTGGTTTGGTGCAGCCGGGTGCAAAATTGCCAGACGGAACAAAGATTGGTGTATCGAAGATCCGCGGCGAGGTTTCGCATGGCATGCTCGCAAGTGCTCAGGAGCTTGGCTTGAGCGATGATCATTCTGGCATCTTTGTTTTTGAAGAAGACTCACATAGGCTCGGTACATCATTGTGCGACATTGTGTTTTTCGGGGATGTGCTAGACATAAAGACACCTGCAAATAGATGGGATTACCTAAGTGGGGTAGGGCTAGCGCGCGAATTGGCCGCCCATGATGAAGGGCAGGGGGTAGTGGAGCCCGCAGTTGGCGAGTATTCATATAAAAACACCGACTACGTAAATGTCAAGGCGAGGGAAGAGAATAGACGGTTTGTTTCGGCGAAACTCAGAGTTAAGAATGATGTAAAAAGTCCTGCATGGCTTGTGGATAACTTGGCGGCGAATGGAATCGCCACTCATAATCCAGTTGTTGATATTACAAACTTTGTGATGCTTGAACTTGGTCAGCCGAGTCACGCCTATGATGCTACAGCATTGACTGGCCCACTCGAGGTTCGCTATGCCGAGAAAGGTGAAAAAATTACCACACTCGATGATGAGACGCGTGAATTAACCGAGCAGGATCTTGTTGTATGCGATGCAACTGGTCCGGTTGGCTTGGCTGGCGTAATGGGCGGAGCTTCTAGCCAAATTGGGATAGAAACTACCGAAATTGTACTTGAGGCTGCACACTGGGATAAGTCGTGCATCCGCAAGACTGCTGTGCGACACGGTTTGCGCACGGAAGCTTCGTCTCGGTTTGAGCGCCCTATCCCACTCCCCTTGCCACAAAAAGCTTTTTCAAGACTCTTAGATTTGCTCACAGAAATTTGTGAAGCTGAAATTATTGAAGGACCGTATGATCAGCTGCATGGCTGGCCGTGGCAACAATTTTTGGGCGTTCGAGTTCGTCAAGCCGAACGGTTTTTGGGGATTACTCTGGATGAGAAGCAGGTTGTTAAGGACCTAAAGAAGCTAGGATTTTCGGTTGAGCACTTCTCTATCACTAAAGAGCTGAGAAGCCATGTCGGAAAACCATATCGTTGGGGTGCGAATTTTCGTCAAGATGGCGAGGAGGCCTTTGATTGCTCATATCTGGTGGATCGCATCTATTCTAAGCTTGGTATTTTTGTTGGTCATACGGCCTTGGGGCAAATTCATACAGGTCGACCAGTTGAAGCAAACGAGCTCAAGCCTGGAGATGTGTTGTTTTATGAGGGGAAAATTGAGAAATCTGTAACTGATCATTATTATTTAATGAATCCTGATGGCACTAAGACCAGATACGATCTGGAGAAGCCAGAAAAAGTTGGACATAACGGCATTTATCTAGGCGGTGGCCAAGTGGTTCAGGCAGCGCAGTATAAATACCAGCAGGGCGAATGGGTGCGTCGCGATGAGGGCGGTGTGATCATCTCCCCCGTTGAGGAATTTATCGAGAACCCCGGCTATCTGGGTGCGCGGCGTTATGTTGAAAGTTTCAATCATATTCTGGCGGTAGAAGTCCCCTGGTGGCGCAGTGACATTCGCTTAGAGGCGGATATGTTTGAGGAGATTGCCAAGTTGGTTGGATACGACAAGATGTCCGAGACATTGCCTGATATCGCGCCGATGCCGGATTCTAGCCAGTCGCCACTAGTTGCAATGCGTGAATTGCGCCGGCGGTTGAGACATATTGGAGGCACCGATGTCGCAACATACAGCTTCATATCAGAGACCGACGCCAAAGCCTCTAAGTTAGCCATCGATAGTTTGCCTACGGTAGCTAATCCACGCTCCCCTGAACAGAAATATTTGCGGTCTGATCTACTGGCAAGTCATCTGACGATGTGGCAAAAGAATAGCGTATCTAAGACTGGTCAGGTGGCCTTTGAGCTTTCTAGGGTTTTTGATGGCTCGGGCAGAGACGGCAAGCTACCTAAAGAAAAATGGGTGTTGGCAATAAGTACTCATGGATCGGACTCTTTGAGTCAATTGCAGGCGTACGTACACCATTTCCTGGCTGGCCTACATGTACAGGCAAAGTTTCAAGTTGATGAGCGTGCTGATGACAGGTTGGTGCCTCAGCGATCGGCACAGCTGATGGTCGGTGGTGCTAAGCTTGGTGTAATTGGTCAAGTAAGTACTCCTATCTGGAAGCAGTTCGGCCTCACTCAACCTGCTAGTTATTCACTTCTTGATATTAAGGTGCTTTTGGAGGTCATCGCTACACCACGAGTAAAAACACTCCCAGATTATCAGTTGGTACAGCGAGATATGAGCCTAGAAATGAGCGAGGTAACGAGCTGGCAGTCAATTACAGAAGTTGCACTTGAGCAGGCTGGACTCGTAAGCTGGGAATATCTATCCAGTTACCGCGATGCTGAACTTGAGCAGGCTGGACGAAAGGTAATCACGATAAAGGTAAGATTTGATCTTGGCCCGCGCCCAGAGGCAAGTGAGATTACGCGTATAGAAACAGACTTGGTGGCTGCATTGCAGTCTGTCTGTCCGTCGGCCGAGTTAGTGGTTCGGTAATATTCCCTAAAATCTTCGAGAAAAAAAGTGACTTTTGGTGCTGCGAGGTATGCTATGATGAGTGCAAGATAAGCACAAGAGGTTTTGTATCATCATGGAGTTGATGCTGAGCTCTAACCAAGAGTTGTATGCCTGAGGGAACAAAAAAACAAGTAGTACGCACTAAGCATTGGTTTTTGGTGCTTTTGCCATTATTTTTGCTCTTGCTGGCCAACGCGATGGCGGCGGCCTATGTAGAAGGCGTGATTTACCCTGGAGTCAAAGTAGCTGGCCAGGATGTTTCGGGTCTCACGCGCCAGCAGGCAGTTTCGCTGTTGCAGTCAAAGCCGCTGGGTAAACAAGTAAAGCTCACAGTTGCTGGCCAAGAATTTGTGGCGAGCAATGAAACAATTGGCGCGAGTTATGACGTACCAGCCACGGTCGAGCTCGCCTACCAAAGCGGTCGCCAACATAAGCTACCGCTTGTTGGGGTTATCGATTCTATGCGTCAATCCGGTGACCTTGGTTACGCCTTTGAGCTTGATTATCGTAAGTTGAGCGCATTTACGAATCAGGTAGTTGAAAAGGTTGGGCAGCCAGCTAAGAATGCTGCACTAATTGTGCAAAACGGACAGGTGGTGGTGCAGCCGGATAGTGATGGGCTAGGTCTAGATAAGACCGAAGTTACACAGCTAGTTTCAAGTGCCCTTGCTGAAGCTCAAGATGGTGAGTTCTCGCTCGAGACAAAGCCAGTCGAAGCGCCTATTCAGGCGGCAGCCGTCGAGCCCGCAAAAATAGAAGCTGAGACATTGCTTACTCGCACTATTAAGCTCACCTACAGTGGTCGCGTGTTTCAGCCGAGTGCAGTAAACATTGGCTATTGGGTAACGGCGAACCCAGATGATGAGGTAAATCCAAGCAAGTTACAGGTAGGCTTATCTGAAGCTCAGATTAAGGGTTACGTGCAGTCGGTTGCCAACGAGATTGATAAGGCGCCAGTGAATAAAAAAGTTGTCGTAAAAAATGGCACCTCAACCGTGGAGCGTGAGGGTCAGGATGGTTTAGCCCTCAACCAAGATGTGGCGGCAGCAGAAATACTTCGAGCAATGCAAGAAGGTCGGGATGCTGAAATTGCATTGCAGACGAGCAGCGTGCCATTTAAGACTGAAACGATTAGAACAACGAGTCTAGATTCGCCAAAGTACATTGAAGTAAATCTTTCTCGGCAGTATATGTGGGCATATGAAAATGGTCAGGTTGTACATTCGGCACCAATTACCAGCGGGGCGACTGGTGCGGGGCTCGGCACTGTTACTGGGCTATTCGCAATCTACTCGAAGCGTACGAATACGTATCTCAATGGCTCTCAGTATGGCTATGATTACAACGTGTTTGTAAATTACTGGATGCCCTTCCATAAGGGCTTTGGATTGCATGATGCGAGCTGGCGCAATGGTCGTTTTGGTGGTCAGGATTATTACTATAACGGCTCGCATGGTTGTGTAAATCTACCGGCGGGAACCGCGGCGTTTATCTACGGGTGGTCGGATATAGGCACGCCAGTGTGGGTGCATAATTAGCGAGAAGCGTTTTGCTCGGTGCAGAGGTAGGTAAAAACCTCTATAATCATAAGTAGTATGAATGAAACTCAAAAATCTCAGGTTCAAACAGGTCGGGTGCAGGTAATCAGCAACCCTTTTCCTGAATCTACGTCGCACAATATTGAGTCGCCACCAGTTGCGGAGCATGATCAAGCTAAGGCACAGCCAGATGCGGCGAATGCGAATTCCTCCACTTCCCCATCGGCAGCCGCAGATAGCGACTTAATAGAGAAAACCTGGATAAGCGCTGTGGATAAAATTTCTCGTGATCATGGAGACGACCCGTTTACGTTGCAGCAAAAACAGGCTGAACTTACGCGTGATTATCTGAAAAAGCGGTTTGGTCGGGAGATAAAAGCATCGTGAATGCAGTGATGGTGCTGGCGACATTTTTGGTATTGGCATTTATTGCCGTTGCAGCAATTGGCGCGGCATTATTTGCACGACGTTCGCAGCACGCGAAAGATATTGAGCGCGGCTTAAAAATGGTCCCATTACTACTTAAGCTCCCCCCTGCCGAGGAGGATGAGAGTCAACGTGATGATCGTGAAAAAATTAAAGAGAATATTTCTAAAGCCGAGGGAATATTTACGTTACTATCGGGGCTCGCAACAAAGCGTAAGCTCTATTCGCAGCGACATATTGCGTTTGAAATTGTGGCCCGTGGCGAGCAGATATATTTTTATGTAGGTGTTCCCGCGGCCTTGACGAGCGCTGTGGAGAAGGCGTTAGTCTCGGCTTACCCCACTATTCAGATCGAGCAAGCGTCTGAGCATAATATCTTCAGTCAACAGGGCAAACTAGCAGGAGTGGTTGGGGGTGAGCTAAATTTGACTCAAAAAAATATCTACCCAGTGCAAACCTATAAGACACTCGAGTTTGACCCTATGAGCGGCATGATTGCTTCGTTGTCGAAGCTGACACAAGATGAAGGTGCTGCAATTCAGATAATGGTTCGTCCAGCTCCTGCTAAGTGGGCGAAGGGTGCCCGTGAGTATGCGAAGGGGCTACTCAATCCCCAGAGAGCCAAATCGAACGATCCGATGCACATCGCAACACAAATAGCTAAGGCGCCATTTTCAACACCAGATTGGCAGGCTAAAGAGCAGATGCATGATCCGACTAAGCAGGCCGATACTATTGATCAAAAGCAGGCTCAAGCAATCGAAGAAAAGGCCAGTGAACCGGCCTTTGAGACATTAGTGCGGGTTTTGGCGAGTTCGAGCGATCAGGCCCGCAGCCAGCTTGTTGTTCAGGATATCGTCAACGGTTTTGCGCAGTTTAATCAGCCGGGTAGTAATGGTTTTGTATATGCGCCGGCCAACACACCGCGGGAGTTAGCGCATGATTTTATATTTCGAATTTTCCCCAGGAATCGTAAGGGCGTTATATTAAACTCTACTGAGCTTGCCACGATCTTTCATTTGCCAGACGTCGCAGCCGAGATTGGAACTCCCCTGGAGCGCAAAGGCCGGCGCGAGGTTTCAGCTCCAGCCGAGTTACCAAGCCAGGGCGTCGTGATTGGCTCAAACTTCTTTCAGGGTAAGGAAAAAGTTGTGCGGCTTTCTGATGAGGATCGTAAGCGCCACATGTATATCATTGGGCAAACTGGTACTGGTAAGTCAGTGACGCTAGAAGATCTTATTGTGCAAGATATGGCGCTTGGCAAGGGGCTGTGTGTGATCGATCCGCACGGTGAGCTAGCTGATGCGGTGCTCGCTAAGGTACCGCGGAGCAGAATTGATGATGTGATTTACTTTAATCCGGCAGACCTAGCTGTGCCTCTTGGTCTAAATATTATGGAGTTTGATCCTGAGCATCCAGAGCAGAAAGACTTCATCATTCAAGAAGTAATTAACATGCTCTATAAGCTGTACGACCCAGATAAGCAGGGAATTATTGGACCCCGCTTTGAGCATTGGTTCCGCATGGCGTCGCTGACAATTATGTCCGACCCTCAGGGAGCGACATTCCTAGAGGTGCCAAAGCCGTTTGTAGATGATGAGTATCTGAAAGAGAAATTTAAGCATGTGAAAGATACGACTGTGCAGGATTTTTGGATAAATGAGATGGGTCAGACTTCGGATTACCACAAGAGTGAGATGCTTGGTTGGTTTGTGTCCAAGTGGGGTGCGTTCCAGTCTAACGAAGTGATGCGCAATATTATCGGGCAACATAAGAGCGCTTTTAATTTTACTGAAATCATGGACTCAAATAAGATTTTGATTGTGAATCTCTCAAAGGGACAAACAGGTACAGAAAATTCGCGTCTTTTGGGCATGATTTTTGTGATCAAGCTCCTAGCGGCTGCACTTGCTCGATCTGGTCGCGAGAAAAGTCAGATGCCGCAGTTTACGCTCTATGTAGACGAGTTCCAAAACTTCTCGACGGACAGTTTTGCGACTATCCTCTCCGAAGCCCGTAAATACAACCTGTGTCTCGTGGTTGCCAACCAGTTTATAGGACAGCTGTCTGAAGAAATCAAAGGCGCGGTGTTTGGTAATGTTGGAACACTGTTTACGTTTCGCTGCGGGCCTGAAGATGCCGAGTTTTTGGAGAAGCAATTTGAGCCAAGCTTTGATCGCAATGATTTGGTCAATATCCCGAACTTACAAGGTGCCATTAAGCTGATGGCCAATGGCCTGCCAACAGTGCCGTTTACGATCCATCCGGTGTTTCCGCCGGTAGGCAAGGCAAATGTAGAAGTTGCGATGCAACTTAAGGAACTGACGCGCAAGCGGTTTGGTCGTCCAAAAGCCGAAGTTGAAGAAGAAGTCCGCCAGCAATTGCGTACGCGCGATGGTGAAACGAGCACCGCTGCCGAAAAGAAGCCAGCTCCAGCCCCTGTTGGTTAGTTGTCAGAACTTGGTTGACGGGCTACAATCTTAAGTAACATAACAGGTAAGGGTGAAAAATAATGCTGTTTCGCGACGTAGTCTCAAATATTTCGCTTGGTAGAGAAAGCAAAAATGTACTTGGCTTTTACATTAAACGAATTGCCGATGAGCAGTCGACGCGTGTCATCACGGCCGTATTGGCGCTCATCATGGTCGCTTTTCAGTCGGTGACATTTATTGCGCCACCAAAAATATCAGAAGCCAGTTCGGGTTCGTCAAACGATATACTCTACGGTGGGTATAGTTCCAAAAATGATTTGTTGCGTAAGTTTGATTCTAACCCGGAGCTAAGGGCGATATACACCCGGGTTGGTATTGGACGTGATGAAATTGTTCGGGCGACCAACAGTCGTGTGAATTCATCGTGGGATGTGTGGTCGATGGGGCGAAGGCGTCATGGCGAGCAGAATGTCCAGCTCGATATTCCAGGTGCGCACACTGCTATTTATTTGCGGCCACTGAGGGTGTGGGGCAATAATAAATGGTTCTCTGGCCTGGAGGGCAAGACGGCTGCCGGGAAGCAGTTTTGGATACTCTATGATTGTGGTAACCCAGTGTTTGCTGCTAACACTCCAGGCGAGAAGGTGCCAGCACCATCAACGCCACCTCCACCTCCTCCTCCGCCACCACCTCCACCAACTACTCCCCCGCCACCGCCAGCCATAAGCTACGCCTGTCAGAGCTTGGCCGCCTACATAGACACGGCCAATAGCGGCAAGAATCCGCCACTCAAAGTAACCTTTGCTGGCGTTGCACAAATTGCCAATACTAAACTGAAGAACTACATTTTCGATTTTGGAGACGGAGAACGGATCTCAACTGATAAATCTCAAGTTGAACACACCTATAAAAAGTCAGGAACATATGTTGCTCGCTTGAGGATTGAAACTGCCGCAGGTACAACCAATAACTCAACCGCTTGCTCGCAAACAATTCGTGTTGTGGATGCCAAACTAACTTACAATAAGCAAGCAGTTAATCTGTCTATTAAGGACAAAAGCGGCAACCCAATACAGGCCAGCGGCACTACGGCTCAGGCTGGTAACGAAATTCGCTACAGTATCTCGGCGACCAATACAGGTACGGGTATTATTTCTGGGTTTGTATTCGAAGAAGCTATCGCCGATATCCTAGAATACGCTGACGTGCAGGATTTAGGTGGGGCTCAGCTAATTGAGAAGCCAATTCCGGGACAAGAAGACAAGCTAGTGGAGCGTACATTAGTGTGGGGTAAGGTAGACATTAAAGGTGGTGAGACGGTTACCAAGCAGTTTGTAGTTCGGGTAAAAAACCCTATCCCTACCACGCCAACTGGCGTGAGTGATCCAAGCTCTTACGACCTCAAAATAGAAAATATATTCTTTAACAACCGAGTCGAAATTCTGTTAGAGCAGCCACCTGTGAAGAGAGTCGAGGAAGTTGCTCAGACGCTGCCGCAAACTGGTGTCGGATTGGCAACCACCAGCATGGCATTCTTTACGAGTGGTATGGTGTTCATCTTACTGCGTAATCGATTGATTAAGCGCGAGCTTGAAATTATCGCTGTGACTGATCAAGGAGGCACCCATGGCTGAAAAACTTACTCATAATCCCGAGCAAGATGCTGGTAGTAAACATGAAAAGCCAGAGCTTAAGGTGGAGGCCACGCAGCAGAATGTAGAAAAAGCTCATGAAAAGCCAGAAAATCGACAGGAAAAAGAGAAGTCTGTCGAGAAGAGCCGAGAGAAACTAGAGAAAGCTCTAGATAAAGAAGCTGAGAAGGCTCGTGAGAAACAGCCTAAGCCACAGGAGGCCCGTGAGCCACAAACGATAACGCGCGCTAAGCGTGATGCGGCCTTTAATTCAACTATGAAAACAGTGCGGACACAGCTTTCTCCGGTGCAGCGAGGGTTTTCTAAATTTGTGCATGCTAAACCAGTTGAGGTTGTGAGCGAGCTTTTAGAGGAAACAATCTTTCGGCCGAGTTTTCTGTGGGGCGGTGTAATTGGCGGCCTAATTTTAGGCGCTAGCTTGTATCTATTCGCTCGAGCGCAAGGTTTTCGTCTCTCGGGTTCGGAGTTTATCGTTGGCATGTTTATTGGTGGAGTAATTGGGATAATTTTTGAAAAGCTATTTGGACGGAAGAAGTCAGCCAAAAACCCGCGCAGCTAAGCGTATATCTGATAAACTAATACATAAGCATTATGTGGAGCAAAATCCGAGCCAGTCTTTGTGTGGGGATTGTTGCGGCGTTTGTTGTGGCGTCGAGTGGTTCGATGTCTGCCGCCGATGCTGTCGTGACACAGTCGTTTCAGGCTAGTGAGCAGTTTTCGGTCGGTACACTCGTGGCGCGACAGACTGATGACCCAGGAAAAATTGAGGCTGCCACCACGAATAATCGGGGTACTTTAGCAGGTGTAGTGGCCAATCCAGAAGAGTCATTTGTGAGCTACAATTCGAGCAGCACAACTGCAGTTGGTGTGGCGACAAGCGGGGCTGTGGTGGTGAACGTCTCAACAATTAATGGCGACATCCAGGCCGGGGATCAGCTGACTTCTTCGCCGATTAGTGGTTTTGCAATGAAGGCTTCAAGTTCTGGCAAGGTAATCGGTAGGGCTTTAGCTGATTTTTCACGTTCTACAAATGGTGCACAAATTCGCACAGTTAACGATGTGAATAACCGGGCCACCGAAGTAGGCGTTGGTCAAGTTGCGGTTACGGTTGAGATAAATGATTGGACCGGCCCGAGCGGTGCTCAGAATGTGTTTGTTGAGAACCTGCGCTCTATCGGTGGCCAGGTTTCGGGCAAGCAAGTTTCGGCATCGAGCGCGGTTATAGCTGCAATGGTGCTGGCAGTGGGGATATTGGTATCCGGCATCGTGCTTTTTTCTTCGGTCAGTGCCAGTATGCATTCTTTGGGAAGAAATCCCTTGTCGCATAAAATCATTCGGCGTAGTTTGACGCAAGTAATTTTGATTGTGGTGGTGCTTTTATCTGTGAGTGTGGTCGTGGCGTATTTTATAATAGGTAGGGGTTAGATATGGAAGTTGTTTTATATGCATTATTAGTTGGGCTTGTTGTGTGTATCGGCCTCATGGTGATGGTAATTATGCTGCTACAAAAGCTGAGTCGTGTCCATAAAAAAGCTAAGCCAACAGTTGGTCTTAGTCGCGAGCAGCAGGCAAAATTGCGGGAAGAGGCCACGCAACAGTATGAGGCCATGATGGTACGAGAGCTGCAGCGTTTTGAGAAAGGGATGCAAAAGTTTTCCGATGAGCTGTTGGTGAAAATGCAGACTCACATTGGAAGTCCGGACGTCGAGCTCGAAAAGACAATGAGTGGGCTCATGGCTACCACTACGGATGGCTATAATGCAGCTTTAGAGCAGTCGGTTGGTGCACTCAAGGCTCGACTGAGCTCGGTGGACGCACTCTTAACTTCGCATGCCCAGGGGGCTGACGCGCAAATTCAGGCTTTGGTTGAAGAGCGTAAGGCGCGGGCTCTAGCGCGAGCCGAAGCTGAGCTGGTATCAATTTTTTCTGACTACATGGCACAGGTTGCATCCGGCCTGGATTATGGCGATCAACAAACTTATATCTTGCAGCAACTGGAAGCGATTAAGCCGCAGCTAGTGGAGGATATTCGGCGTGTCGGCTAGTATTACTGCATTGCCGGTGAGTCTTGTCGGTCTTACCCAGCTCGAGGAGGTTCGGGTGGCGTTGGAACGATCGATAGATGGCAAATCACAATATCTTGATAACTTGGATCAGCGTACTCAAGCCTGGCTGCATGAATGCCTGCAGCAAAGCTCGGGTGAACAGCTTATCGCTGAGTTAGAGGAATTTGCACAAGCTGCTCCGGTAATCGAACTAGAGCTGGCTACTACTCCTTCTGACGAGTGGCGAGAAACCTTAGTGGCTTGGCTACGCACCCAGATTTCTCCGACCGTGTTGGTGCGTTTGCATGTGAGGCGTAATCTATTGGCGGGCTTTCGATTGCGCACCGGCAAGCACGAATATGACGTGTCTCTAGCTTCGCGGTTGCGGGCAACTGTAAAAGTAGTGGGAGTAGCTGATGGCAACTAAAACGCCCGAATTTCAGCAGCTAGTTGCAACTGGCGGCAGTACTGGTGAGGTGGTATCGGTGCGGCGCTTTGTAGTTGAAGTTCGTGGCATGGAGGGTGTTTCGGTTGGCGGTCAGGTGGTGTTTGAGCATGGTGAAACAGGTTTGGTGCGTGAAATTGATGATGATCGAGCGCTCATCTTAACGATCAGCAGTGAGTCGGTCGATATCGGCTCGTTGGCGGTCGTGAAGACGGCAGCCTTAGACGTACCAGTATCTCCGAAGATGCTCGGTCGAATTATGAACCCGCTCATGCAGCCGATTGACGACAAGGGCGCAATTGTGGCTGAAAAGACCCGCCCGGTTTTTGGTGAGGCACCTGCCTTTGCGGAGCGGGCTATTTTAAATCAACAGCTTGAAACTGGCGTGACGATTGTGGATACCTTGTTTCCGATCGTATTGGGGCAACGTATTGCGATTATGGGTGACGCAAAATCCGGAAAAACCACGTTTGCTACTCAGGCGGCCATTCACCAGGCTCGTCAAGGTCGAGCGGTGGTGCTGGTGCTGGTTGCAAAGCGACATACTGATATTGACCAGCTATTGGCTCGCTTAGTTCAGGCCGGTGTTCAGGACAAAGTGAGTCTAGTTGTGGCGCATGTTTTTGATTCAGTTATGATGCAATATTTGGCGCCTTATGCTGGTTGCGCATTAGCTGAGGAGTTGTGGCAGGGCGGTCAGGATACGGTTATTATTTATGATGATTTTTCTACGCACGCAAAAGTCTGGCGCGAGATTTCATTGGTGCTGGGTGCGAATCCGGGGCGCGAGTCGTTTCCTGGTGACATGTTTTATACGCATTCCTCGTTATTGGAACGAGCTGGTAAACTGGCGGCTAATGGTGCCAGCCTCACGGCATTACCGCTGGCTGTGACGCCAAACGATGACATTACGGGCTATCTTTCAACCAGCCTTATTTCTATGACGGATGGGCAAATCGTGTTTGATGTTGAGACGATGTATCGTGGTACGCGTCCTGCAGTAAACGTAGGATTGTCGGTTTCGCGTGTAGGTGGTCGGGCACAGCAAGCCGAGCACAAGGACTTGGCAACAAAAGTCGGCCAGGTTCTGGCACGGGCGCGTCAGGCTGGACAGTTTTCTCACTTTGGTACGGAGCTGTCGCGCGATATGCAAACCGATCTTGCAGTCAGTGGCCTACTATATGGGCTGTTTAATCAGCAGCCGGATGAGCTTTACACACTTCGTGAACAGCAAATCATGCTTCATGCGGCCTTTGCTGCTGTTGATCGACCAGACTTTTCTAGCGACTGGCTTAAGACAGTAGTGCGCGATGTTGCTCAGGCTAATCCAAAGATTGAGCCGGCTAAATTGGCTCAAAATATTATTGCCACTAATCCTAAGGCAGAAGCATGAGTAATTCAAAGGACATACTACGTGAGTTTGAACAATACAAAGTGATTGGTGAACTTTCGGGCGCGCTTGAAGGAATAGCAAGCTACCGAATCCGGCAGATTAAAGATAGGGTACTGCTTTCAAAGAGTTTCTTTCAGGAGCTGTATGCAATCTATTTGAGCTTGCGTGTAGAGAAAGCTGCCGCTCGTAATCCGCAATATTCAAAAGATTTATACATCGTCATTACGTCGACTGGCGGCTTGAGTGGTGTCATCGATGATGAGATTGTGAGTCGGGTGATGCAGGACTATGTCGCTGCGACCACTGATGTTGTTGCGATTGGTGCACGCGGAGCAGCGCTTTTGAGGGCACGCGGCGTGGAGCTTGCGAGAAGCTTTGGCCAGCCGGACATCACGCGGCCCATCGATACAAGCCCGATTGTTCTCATGGCACAGCAGTATCGACGTACGTTTGTGTATTATCAGGAGTTTCAGACTTTGACTCTGCAAAAGCCCAATCGCATTGAGTTGGTTCTGGAGACACAAACACTAGAGAAAAATAGCAGTCCAAGCATGCAGTCGGCGGCTGATAATATTATGCTAGCGAGCGAGTATTTATTTGAGCCGACAGTGGATGAAGTTATTGAATATCTCGAAAATGTTATGCTAAATATTACCATGACACAGTTAATTTTTGAGTCGCAGCTAGCGCAGTTTGCAGCCCGCTTTACGGCAATGCTTACGGCGCGTACGCGAGCCCATGATGCACAGGGCGAGGCACATATGCAGTATCTCTCGGCGCGTAGGCGCGAGCGAGACGAAGCAGCTCATGAAATTGTGTATGCTATGAGGGGCCTAAAATGAGTAAGGCTCCGGCTGTACAGTCGATTGGTCATGTGTTGGCGGTTAATGGTTTAGTTGTAACTGTGCGTTTTGGCGATGAACGTCCGAAGCCAAACGAGCTTTTGCATGTGGAGGACCGGCCGGATATTTTACTAGTCTGGCGCGAGTATACCGACCGGCAAACTGCACGCTACATTAACATTGCAGGTGCTTCGGGCCTGACTGTTCGGATGCCAGTGTTCTCAAGTGGGCATACCTTAGCGGCGCCAACAGGCAAGGGTGCGTATGGGCGAGTTTTCGATGCTTTGGGGAGGCCAATCGACGGGCTAGCAGCCCCAGAAACCGATATCGTGCCCGTATATCGCGAGGCTGCCCGGCCCCAGTTTCGTCCGTCAAGCTCGGAGGTTTTAACTACCGGCATTAAGGTTATCGATTTTTTTGCCCCATTTGTGAAGGGTCGTAAGATTGGCATTATAGGTGGTGCCGGCGTAGGTAAGACGGTACTCACGACGGAGCTTATTCATAATATTTCGTCTTCGAAGGCGGCAACCAGCTATTTTGTTGGGATTGGCGAGCGTATACGTGAGGGCCACGAGTTGCGCGACACACTAGAAAAAGCCAAGCTGCTGGACAGCACGGTAATGTTTCTTGGGCAGATGAATGAGAACGCTGGCATGCGCTCCTTGGTGGGAATGACAGCGGCTGCGAGTGCTGAGTTTTTACGTGATGAACAAAAGACCGATGTATTATTCTTTGTTGATAACATTTATCGCTATGTGCAGGCCAATAATGAACTGTCTACTATGTTAAATGAAACGCCATCCGAGGGAGGCTATCAGCCAGCGCTATTCTCAGAGCTTCATAGGCTGGAGGAACGATTGCATTCCACTGAAAATGGCTCAATTACGAGCGTGCAATCAATTTATATTCCAGCCGATGATTTGTCAGACCCGGCCGTGGTAGAGATTTCGCAGCAACTAGATAGTGTTATTGTGTTGTCGCGAAAAGTTTTTGAGTCAGGAATTTTCCCGGCGGTAGATTTGCTCGCTACTCGATCTTCGCTTCTGTCGATCGATGTAGTTGGTGAGAGGCACTACATGCTAGCCCGACAGGTTCAGTTGATTCTGGAAAAATATGAAAGCTTACAGAACATCATAGCTATTATTGGCGAATCAGAGCTCTCTATGGCTGATCGAGAAGCGTACAGTAAAGCCAAAGAACTAAAGCGCTATTTTGCGCAGTCGATGCACGTCACTCAGGATCTCAATGGAGTCCCCGGAGAGTTTGTGGATCGCGAAAAAATGCTTGCGGGAGTAGAGGAAATTTTATCATCGTGAGTGAGTTAATTGATAATTTGAGTCAAATGAGAGTTAAAGTATTTTCGCCGTTTGAGGTGATGTACGAAGGCAATGCGCGGGCTTTGTCGGCCCAAAATGCGTTGGGTCCGTTTGATGTACTGCCGGACCACACCAATTTCATGACCTTGTTGGTTGCCTCTGAGTTGCAAGTAATTACCACTGTTGATACGCGCAAGTTCAGTATTGAACACGGAATTTTAAAGGTTGCCGATAACGTTGTAACGGTCTTTGCTAACATCTGAAAAATCTTGTTGATAACTCCTGGAAAGACCTTGTGCTTATATCTGTTGGCCAGGTAAAATGATACAAGCACAAGAAGTGTGTTTGTGAAATATATTTTGATGTGGGAGTTATGCAGCCAAGTCAACCTGATAGCGCTGATAGCGGAATAGCTACAGAGGCCAGTCTCAATAAGCGAACAAGTTCAGAAGTTACTGAGTTTGTGAGTTTAAGTACCGGCAAAAGCAGTGCTCAGGCGCCAGCTACGCCGAGAAGGCGTTTTTTGACCAGCAAGACTACTTTTGCGATCGTGCTGCTGCTGATTTTGGGCTTAGCTGGAGCAGTGGTATATTTTATGCGCGCTTCTCTCTCGGGGGAGCAAGCCAAAAATGTTGATAGTTATCCGGTTTCGAGTTTAGGCCTGGAGAAGGCCGCGACACCCCTGACTGTGCCGAATGGCGCTTCCGAATTGGCCGTGAACGGTGATGTGACGATTGCTGGAATTTTGTCGCTCTCGGATGAAGCAATAGCCAACCTTGGTGAAACTTTGACGAATAAAGTGAGCATTCAAGACACATTTCCGGGCACTCCACAGGCGGGAAATGTAAATATTTCAGGAATCTTTGGCGCCGGTAATTTTGTAGGATCGGGTGCAGGGCTCACGGGACTTAATGCTACAAATATTACAACCGGCACTTTGGTGAATTCACGTTTGAGTCCGGAAGTGAGTTTGCTTGGTCAGACGATTGAGGCGAGTGAAATTCAGTCAAATATTGTCTCTTCGATTAACGGCATCGTAAACGACGGCGGTAATATCGATATCGTTGCCGGCACTAATGTGACGGTCACTACAGCTGGCAACACAATTACAATTTCCTCGCTCGCGGCCGGCGGCGGCATCGGGGAGATTGTAGTTGGTGCGGGGCTTGTGGGCGGTGGTACGACACCAACTGTGAATATCGACATTGATAGCTCCATCGTAACCATGCAGGGGAACACTTTTAATGGAGCTGGGCAGCTCGTACGGCTCAATGGTTTAGGTCAGCTCCCGGCAGTGAACGCATCTCAGCTCACTAACTTAAATGCCTCAGCGCTATCGGGCGGAACGGTGAACGATGCCCGTTTAAGCAGCAATGTTGCACTTAAGAATGGTCAAAATATTTTCACTCCTAACGTGGATTCCACAGGCGTGTTCCGCGTCCAGAACGCGGCGGCTACAGTAGATGTTTTGCGCGTTGATAGCAGTAATAATCGAGTCGGCATTGGTTTTGGGACGGGCGTTGCACCAAATTACACACTCGATGTAAATGGCGATATTAATATTGCTTCCGGAAGTGCTTTCCGTATCGGCGGAGTGGCTATATGTACATCTGGAGGATGTGCGGCATCGGCAGGTTCGTCTGACTATATACAGAACTCTGCTAGTTTGCAGGCATCAGCAAACTTTTATATTTCATCGGCAAGCACCTCGGATGTTACGGCGAGGATTCGTGGTGCCATTGGCCAGACGGCTAATCTTTTGCAGTTAGAAGATTCGGCTGGCTCACCAGTGTTTGCGGTTGGTCCGAATGGCAATACGTCAGTTTGGGGCACATCACTCTTCCGCCCCGGATCCACAACAGCTGCTTTGAGGGTTCAGAATGCAGCTGCAACGACAGATGTTTTGCGAGTTGACACCCAGAACGGAAGGGTGGGGATTGGCTACGGGGTGGCTGTGACGCCAAATTACACACTTGATGTGAACGGAGATGTTAATGTCTCTTCTGGCTCCTCATATCGTATTGGGGGCACACAAATTTGTACTTCAACGGGCTGTCTCGTAGCCGGTGGATCTGGAGATTACATTCAAAATGGAACTGCTATGCAAACTGCCAACTTTGCAATTCAGTCGGCAAGTGCGAGCAGTATCGCGGCTAGAATTCGTGGAGCGGTCGGTCAAGTCGCAGATTTACTGACTGTTGAAAATAGCGGTGGCGCGGCGCTCATGGCCCTCACTGCGCAGGGAGAGCTCACGATTCAGCCGAGTATCAATACTGTGGCCTTAACTGTGTATCGTGATGATGGCCTTACACAGGCTTTGGCGGTGGATACCAGCACGAACCAAACGACCGTTGGAGATAATGGCACTACCGGCTCGGGCGTTTTGCGCGTAGAGGCTAGCGGTACGCAGAACGGCTTGGTGGTAAATACTGCCGGCACGGGTAACCTACTGAGTCTATCTACGGCTTCAACTAGTATTCTTATTTCCTCAACTGGTCAGGCTGCTTTTATGAACGGTACAAATTCTACGACTGCTTTCCGGATTCAGGATGCTAGCTCAAACACTCTTTTGCAAGTCGATACTCAAAACAACCGGGTAAACTTAGGTGGTGGGAGCTTGGCAGCACAACTCGGTGTTTCGACAGACGGCACGAAAGTTGGTCAAATTATTGATAATTCTGGTTCGGGAAATTCACTCGAAATTAAAAAGTCCTCAGTGAATGTCTTTACGGTTGGTCCTAGCGGAGAGGTATTGATTCAGCCATCAACGAATACCGCTACGGCCATGCAGGTGAAAAATTCGAGCGGAGCGAACGTTTTACAGGTTGCTACGGGTAATAGTGCTACTAATTCGACCCCGAGTATGACGTTCAATGGATCGCTTATTGGTGAACTTGGTGGGTGGACAACACGTACTGCAACGAATCTTTCACGTGCGGGTGGCGCGACGGTGGTATTGAATGGGTTTCTGTATCAACTTGGTGGGCAAACTTCTGGAGGGGTGGATAGCAACATCGCTCGCTACTCCACTATGTATGGAGATGGTTCGATTTCAACCTGGTCGGCAACTACGGTATTACCTGCTGCAAGCCAGAACACGGGTGCTGTTACCTATAACGGCTACATCTACGTTGCGCATTATGCGCGGAATAACATTTACTATGCTCGACCGGCCGCTGATGGAACGATAGCGAGCTGGACGACAAGTTCGGTGACGCTACCAAATAATGACATTCATCCTTCTGGAAATATGGTTGCTGCAAACGGTTATTTATACATTGCTACTGGCGGTGGATCCAATCATAACCAAATTTATCGAGCAAAAATAAATGCCAACGGTTCGCTGGAGACATTCTCCGTAGCTGCTACTCTACCCGGTTCTGTAGTGAGGCACTACTCACAGATGGTATTAGCCAATGGGTACTTGGTGGTGATGGGTGGATACGATGGCTCTATTGTGCCGCAAAGCTCGGTGTATACATTCCAGGTTAACTCTGACGGAAGTCTGGGCGCGGGCGTTACAACTGCAAGTCTGCCGTCAGCCCGTTATAAGGGAACAGCCTTTATGTTAAATGGGTATATTTACTATGCTGGCGGGAATGACACATCTGATCTTTTTTACGCAAGACTTAATTCTGACGGTACTATCACCAGTTGGAATACTTCGGGAACTGCTCTTTCTGAAACTTTTGATAAAGTGGCAGCTACTGTTTGGAATGGCTATGTCTATTTTGTGGCTGGGGAGCGCAATGCGGTCGTCAATAATACGGTCTCAACTATGAGCGCGCCACGCGTGCAGCTGGGAGGAACGCTTGATTTGATCGGTATTTCTAACGGCACACTCGCTAATGGGGCGGGCGAGAGTGGAGGTTCGGTGTATGCGGGTAATATTTCTGCAGCCGGTCAGCTTACAGTATCTGGCAACACTACGTTGGCGGGCGGAGCAACGGTTCGTAACCTGCTGCAGGTGCAGGGGGATGCTGCGTTTCGGGCTGCCAGTGCCGCGAGTACTCAGACGCTGCAGGTACAAGATGCCAGCGGAAATGTGTTATTTAATGTTGATGCTGCAAACCGTGCGGTATCAGTTGGTACGGCAACTGCCACTGCTGCGCTCACAGTATCGTCGAGTGTTGCTAATAACTTATTCCAAGTTGTTGATTCAACGGCAGGGAGCACAAATGTCTTTACTATTGCCGACGGTGGTGCAGCTACGTTTCGCACGCAAGTTAATTCATCCACAGCTTTTCTCATTCAGAACTCTGCAGGAACAAACCAGTTAGTATTTGATACCTTAAATAACAAAATTTCATTAGGGAATGCTGGTGCTAGTTTTGATATTAAGCTTGGGGGTACTGGTCAAGTTCGCAACGCAATTACCCGTGACTTTACTTGTACGAGTACGGAGCAAGTTAATGATATTGTGATTTTTAGTGCCGCTAGTACTGTGGCGCGCACGACAGCCGCTGATTCTAATCGAGTAGCTGGTGTAGTGACGGCAAAACCTGGCACTACCACTTGCACTACGGCGATTGGTGGAGTGGTTGCGGTGTGGTTCTCCTCGAATGCTGCACCAGCTACGATTGGTGACCCGGTAGTTACCTCGGCTGTTTCTGGTGCAGCGCAGTCCACCACCACTCCAAGTGCTGGCGCGATGCTTGGTAATTCGCTGTCTACAAAAGATGGCTCAAATCTTGTTTGGGTGAGGCTACGCTAGATGAATCCAGATGGTCAGCAAGATTTAAATGCACGCAGTGACGGCGGTTCGTTTGCCGCGGCAGGATCATTGGCTTCGCTCGAGCAGGAAGTAAAGCGGCGTCGTAAAAATCGATTTCAGGTAGGACGCAAGCGTTTACTCTTTACTGGTCTTGCAGTTGTTTTTGTAGCACTGGTATTGGCTGGCATTGGTTTTTCGACATATAAGTTTTTTAAGAGCAGATGGTTTCGCCAGCCGGCCGATCTATTTGCTACGCAATCATTAGAGTTTACTACTGGAGATTTGTCTAGCTCACTTGCGCTAATACCCCTGCCCGCTGAAAGTAGGCCGTCACAACTTGGCTTGAATGGCGATTTGCGTGTTGGTGGTAATTTAAGTTTATCGCAGCAGGGTATTGAAAATTTAGGTGAGATTTTAACGAATAAGCTAGATTTGCAATCCGATTTTCCAGCTCTGGCCCAAGATGGCAATGCCTCAATAACCGGTACTGTTGGAGCGGCTGCGTTTGTTGGTGGAGGTAGCAATTTAAGTACGCTCAATGCCACCAGTATCAGTAGCGGCACAATTGGTGCAGCCCGCCTTAACCCTGAGGTGAGTTTGCTCGGACAGTCGCTAAGCGTAACTCAGATTCAGCCAAACATAGTAGCATCAATTAACGGCCTGACTGGTTCAAGCGGAGCGATTGAGCTTGTTGGCGCTGGCGGTGTGACAGTGAGTTCCGTGGGGACGAGTATTGAATTGAATCAGGCTGGAGGTAGCTCTGGTATCACGCAGCTTACGCTTGGTTCTGGACTGGTCGGTGGTGGTAGCGCGACGAGTGTTGCAGTAGATCTGGATAGTACTACCACTTTGCAAGGTAACTCTTTTAATGCCCCTAGCCAGTTGTTGCAGCTAAATGGTGGTGGGGCGCTGGCGAGTTTTGATGGGGGCTTACTAACAAATCTGAGTGCCTCAGCTTTAAGCTCTGGTACCGTTGATGATGTCCGGCTGTCAACTAATGTAGTGCTGAAAGATTTGGCTGCTACGGTCTTGGTGCCGCTCGCAGACTCGACTTCTACATTTGCGGTGCGCAACTCCTCTGGCTCGCAGGATGTTGTGCGTGCCGATACCATGAATCAGCGGGTGGGTATTGGCTACTCAACGGCGGTTGCTCCCTCTTATACTCTCGATATTAATGGGGATATTAACGTTGAGCCTCCTTCGTCTACCTTATTGGTTGGAGGTGTGCAAATCTGTGGCACTCTTACATGTGCAATTCAAGATGGAAGTGCGAGTTATGTGCAAAATGGGCCGGTTATGCAGTCGAGCACTAACGTTGCAATTCAGTCGGCAGGCTTTACCTCGATAGCAGGGAGAATCCGTTCATTAGCTGGGCAAACCGCGAACTTGCTTCAACTGGAAGACGAAGCGGGCGTGAGTGTATTTGAGGTTTCTCAAAACGGTTCACTCTTACTACAGGGTGAATATTTTGCTCGTTCGGCAGATACAGCCAGGAGTTTTTCCGTAGTATATGATTCGCTCCCAACACTTGGGATTTTGCGGGTTGATACTGATACCGGTCGTGTGGGCTTAAACACACTTGACGCGGATATGCCTCAATACACACTGGATTTGGGAGCATCGTTTTCGGGGGATGTGAATTTGGCCAGCGGGTCAGTTATGCGCATAAATGGTGTAGCAGTGTGCTCAAGTTTAGGATGTTCTGGCGATGGTTCGAGTATTGATTACATCCGAAACTCAACGAGCTTACAAACTGGCGCGAACTTTTATGTGCAATCTGCAAATGCCGGCGGGATTGCAGCTGTCCGTTTTGCAGGAGCGGCAAGCCAGTCGGCCGACATTTTGTCGGTAGAAGATAGTGTGGGAGACCGTGTCCTCTCGGTTTCAAATATCGGTGCAGTTGAGCTCTCACCAATCTCAAATACGGGCGAAACTCTAGCTGCATATGACACGATTGGTAATGCCAGATTTGTCGTTGATACTGTCAATCGTGAGGTCTCCGTGTCGGATAGTAGTGCTTATGCGATTGGCGGCGCTTTGTCCGTAAATGTATTTGGCAATGGTGATGCGCTGGTGGTAAATCAAACGGGCAGCGGTGATTTAGTGCAAATTGGCAACGCATCAGGAAATGTGATGCAAGTGAGCGCAACTGGCGACACACTCTTTAAAACAACTACCAATGCTACTAATGCTTTTTCGGTGATGGCAAGCTCGGCCACGGCTGTACTTAACGCAGACACAACACAAAATTCGATTAATGTGGGTGGTGGGGCTTACTCCTCGGTGCTAGGGGTTGCAACTAGCGGTACAAAGCCTGGGCAAATAATCGAGAACCCTGGAAGCGGCGATTCTCTTAAGTTTCAGCAATACGGCATTTATGATGTTGCAAGCATTAGCTCTATTGGTCAATTTACAGTGCAGCCTTCTCTAGATACGTCGAATGCTGTGAGGGTCAAGAGTTCGGCGGGAGCTGACGTGCTCCAGGTTTCTACCGGCAACAACCTTTTTAACCAAACGCCTTCTTTTACATTTAACGGAGGTGCGAATGGCGAGGTGAGCAGTTGGTCCACCAACAGCACCAATATGAATAAGCCATTGCGCGACGCAGGCTATGCATACCTGAACGGTTACATGTATAGAATTGGCGGAACGCAGCAGGCGAGTCGCTCGACGTTTACTTTGGAAAGCGAGGTAGCACGAGCACAAGTTAATGCCAATGGTACTGTAGGCGCTTGGACGGCAATTGGTACACTCAATGACAATGTGAGTTGGTCTAACCGATCTAGTCTTGGGGCAACCGCGATCAATGGAGCTATTTATACTGTGGGAGGATATAGATTTAACAGCACTTTAAACGATATGCACAATGGGTCAAGTTTTGCAAAAGTTCAGTCTGATGGCAGTTTAAGTAGCTGGACACAAATGAACTATCTTGACAGTGTTTATTTTGGTGGCCAACGTGGCGAAGCGCCGCTTGTAAACGATGGCTACGGAAATATGTATTATTTAGGTGGAAGCTATACGTACACGGCTGTTCCAGTCTCAGGAGTTTATAGGGAAACAATTCGTGGCAATCACTATACCTCGTTTGGATCTTGGAGTTACAATACGGGCATTTCGGCATTGCCTGGTGCAAGAGCAGGGCATCGGGCAGAAATTGCCAACGGGTATTTGTACGCTATTGGTGGCTATTCAGGCGCGAGCGGAACGACGGTGCAGGCGTCGGTCTACTATGCAAAGCTCAACGGATCCGGTGGTGCTGGTGCTTGGAGTACGGCTAATTCGTTACCGGTGGGTCTAAAGTATCATTGTAGTGGCGTCGCTAATGGCTATATGTATGTATGGGGTGGGGATACCGGCTCTTCAATAAGTAATGCAATTTATTACGCCAAGCTAAATAATGATGGCTCGCTAGGCAGTTGGCAGACCTCGGCTCAAACAATGCCAACTGGTGTGGCGAGTGCAGGTTGTGCGATCATCAATGGCCGACTTTACTCTTTTGGTGGTGTGAGCAGTACAGGCACAACAACCAGCGCAGTATATTATGCAGAAACTAGCAAAGTGCGTATGTACGCCGATATTGATTTGATAGGTTTAGATAGAGCCCAGTTTGCAGGAACTGGCGAAGATACAGGCTCTAGCTTGATAAGTGGCTCTGCCGGAGGTGGCTCATTATTTGCGGGTACAGTATTTGCAAGTGGCTCCTTGCAAGCAGCTGGTTCGGCGCAACTAACTGGCGGGGTAGCGGTATTGGATCGACTTTCGGTTGATGGCGACACCCGTATACGTGTCAATGTCAATTATGCTGAAAAGTCAGTCGTAGTTGACAGTAGTAGTGGGTCGCGTGTTCTGACTGTCGATCCTTATACGAGTGGTGAAACTGTTGGCGTTAATGTAGGTGGTGTGTGGGGTACTATAAACGCAAAAATGACCGTGAATGGTGTGACACTTGGCCAGAATCTTATGCAGGTTACCGATACAAGTAATGGCACTCTACAGGCATTGACGATTGCTGATGGTGGTGCAGCTACATTCACTAATAATTGTTCTGTTGCATCTCAATGCGATGAAACAACTGCTTTTCAAATCCAGAATGCTTCGGGTACCGCCCTCTTTAGGGTAGATACTTTGAATGCAAAGCTAACCTTGGGTTCGGCATCAGCTGGTTTTGATATAGATTTTGAACAAAACTCTGCTAATCGTAGTGCTATTGTGCGTGATTTTGTATGTACGTCTTCAGAGGTGGTTTATGATGTGGTTGAATTTAATGGTGTAGATACGGTCGCAAGGACTGCGACGGCGGCATCAAATCGCGTAGCAGGAGTGGTGGTTACAAAGCCAACAACGACCACCTGCACCACGGCAATTGCCGGTGTGGTCCAAGTAAACTTTAGCATTAATGGACAGCCTACAAATATTGGTGACCCGATTGAAACTTCGATTATTGCTGGCGCTGCAAGGGCTACAACTACGCCAACTGCTGGTGCCGTGATTGGTAATGCAATTTCTCTCAAAGACGTCTCAAATCGGACTTGGATTCGGCTTCGGCGTGATTAGGATGCTTGCCTCCACACCTGATATTCAGATATACTAGAAGCAATGAAGAAACGAACTACAGGAGGGGCTAGCTAGCGTATGCCTGCAAAACCACAGTCCCAGGAATATACTGCGTCACAAATTCAGGTTCTTGAAGGCCTCGAACCGGTTCGTAAGCGTCCGGGTATGTATATTGGGGGAACCGGCTCTGAGGGGCTTCACCACCTCATTTGGGAGCTCGTAAATAACTGTATCGATGAAGCGCTCGCTGGAGCGGCGAACCGTGTTGAGGTAGTGCTTGAAAATGACGGCTGGGTACGGGTTACTGACAATGGTCGAGGCATCCCAGTCGACAAGGTTGCTGCGACAGGCAAGTCGGCTCTTGAGACCGTGTTAACCGTTTTGCACGCCGGTGGTAAGTTTGGTGGCGGTGGCTATAAAGTTTCTGGAGGTTTGCATGGTGTGGGTGTCTCAGTCGTAAACGCTTTGGCGACAGATCTAGTCGCGACAGTTAAGAAAGACGGCAAGATACACGAGCAAACCTACAAAAATGGTGTGCCAACTGCTGATATTAAAGTAGTTGGTCAGACAAAAGATACCGGTACCACAATTCGGTTTAAGCCAGACGCAACTATTTTTGAGACGGTTAACTTTAAATACGAAACCATCCTCGACTATCTACGTCACCAAGCCTATCTAACTAAAGGCGTGCAAGTACAGCTCGTCGATGAGGTTAATGAGCGCCAGTTTGGCTTTTATTTTGAAGGTGGAATTCGTAGTTATGTTGAGCATCTTAATAAAGGTAAGGATGCGATTAATGAGCCTACCTTTTATGTGGAGCGCGAGAACGGTGATGTTACCGTCGAAGTTGCTATTCAGTATTGCGATAGCTACAACGAACAGGTAAAAAGCTTTGCTAACAATATTCATAACCCAGAAGGGGGAACACACCTTACTGGTTTCCGCACGGCGCTTACTCGCGTTATTAACGATTACGCCCGAAAGAATAGCCTTATTAAAGAAAAAGATGAGTCGCTCACCGGCGAAGATGTGCGTGAAGGCCTCACGGCGATCGTCTCGGTAAAACTTCCCGAGCCACAGTTTGAGGGTCAGACAAAAGGAAAACTGGGTAACCCAGAAATTCGCGGCATAGTCGACCAGGTTACCTCAGAATATCTCGCATATTACTTAGAAGAAAATCCGGCCGAAGCCAAGAAGATTGTCGGTAAAGCTTCACTTTCCGCTCGAGCTCGCTTAGCTGCTCGAGCTGCGCGCGACACCGTTATTCGTAAGGGTGCGTTAGAAGGCATGACGCTGCCTGGAAAACTGGCCGACTGTA
This sequence comes from uncultured Candidatus Saccharibacteria bacterium, assembly GCA_964646575.1. Classification (GTDB taxonomy): domain Bacteria; phylum Patescibacteriota; class Saccharimonadia; order CAILAD01. The sequence continues at coordinate 88,200 of CAZYFT010000001.1, forward strand.
GCTCTAAAGACATGACAAAGTCGGAGCTATTTATTGTAGAGGGTGACTCAGCTGGTGGAACTGCCAAGCAGGGGCGTAATCGTGAATTCCAGGCCATCCTGCCTCTGCGCGGTAAGATTTTGAATGTTGAGCGTGCTCGTCTCGACAAGATGCTCTCTAGTAATGAAGTGAAAAACCTCATCATCGCACTCGGTACAGGAATTGCTGATAACTTTGAAATTGAAAAATTGCGTTATAACCGAATTATTATCGCGACCGACGCTGACGTTGATGGTGCGCACATTCGCACATTGCTCCTAACATTCTTCTTTCGACATATGCCTCAAGTTGTGGAAGGCGGACATATTTACATTGCACAGCCGCCGCTCTATAAAATCTCTGTTGGGCGCGAGAAACACTACGCCTATACTGATGCTGAGCGTGACTCAGTTCTTGCCGAGCTTGAAGAGAAGCACAAGGCTAAGGCTGGAGCAAAAGGCAAGGCGAAGGCTGTGGCTGCCGATACTACTGAGGAAGCAGAAGGGCAGGCCGATGTTGAGACTGCTGCCGATCTAGCTGAACTTGCCACGAGTCAAAATTCAACGGCTGAAGTTGGCGAGGTATCAACCCAGGAGGTCGTAGAAGCTACGGGCGTAAAAATTCCTGGTCTCACCATCCAGCGCTATAAGGGTCTTGGAGAAATGAATGCCGATCAATTGCGTGATACCACTATGGACCCGGAGCATCGCGTGATGCTGCAGGTTACTGTAGAGGATGCCGAGAAAGCTGATACTATTTTCACGAAGCTTATGGGCGATGAGGTGAGCTTGCGTAAGAATTTCATTCAAACCCACGCTAAGTCAGTAACGAATATCGATTTCTAGGATTATTATGGACGACAACACTACACCAGCTGAAAATATCAATAACGCCATCCAACAGGGTGATCTGGGCGCAATCCGACCGCAATCAATCGAAGTCGAGATGGAGAAGAGTTATCTCGAATACGCGATGTCTGTGATAGTTTCGCGTGCCTTGCCAGATGTTCGTGATGGTTTGAAGCCGGTACATCGCCGTATTTTGTATGCTATGCAAACCATTGGTTTACGCTCAAGTGCGAAGTATCGTAAGTCGGCCAACATCGTTGGTGAAGTGCTTGGTAAATACCACCCCCATGGTGACTCCTCTGTGTATGACGCGATGGTTCGCATGGCTCAAGATTTTAGTTTGCGTTATCCAATGGTGGATGGTCAGGGTAACTTTGGCTCGGTTGATGGTGATGGTGCAGCGGCTTATCGTTATACTGAAGCTCGCATGACCAAAATTGCTGAGGAAATGCTAGCCGATATCGATAAGGATACGGTTGATTTTATGCCCAACTATGATGGCTCGCAGCGCGAACCTCGTGTGTTGCCGGCCAAGTTACCAAATCTTCTCTTGAATGGTGTGCAAGGTATTGCGGTGGGTATGGCCACCAACATCCCAACTCATAATTTGCGTGAAGTGGTGGATGCAATTGTGGCAATTATTGATAACCCAGAGGTTACAATTGATGATTTAACAAAGATTGTAAAAGGCCCAGATTTCCCTACTGGTGCAACTATTCATGATGACGGTGGAATTGCCTCGGCGTATGGCACGGGTCGCGGTAGCATTACGATGCGGGCTGTTGCTGAGATAGTTGAGTCAAAAAAAGGCCGCCAATCAATTATTGTTACGGAAATTCCGTATCAGGTAGTGCGCTCCAATCTTGTATCTAAGATGGCCGAACTTGTACGTGATAAAAAGATTGTCGGTATCGCCGACATCCGCGACGAAAGCTCCGAGCGTGAGGGTAACCGCATTGTTGTTGAGATGAAGAAGGATGCTTATCCGCAGAAAATCCTAAATCAGTTGTATAAATACACATCTATGCAGACAGCCTTCCATGTAAATATGCTCGCCTTGGTCGATGGCATACAGCCACGCATCTTGAATCTAGAGATGGTGCTCCGTTATTTCTTGGATCATCGCAAGATTGTAGTGCGCCGCCGTACTGAATTTGAATTGAAGAAAGCCGAAGCTCGAGCCCACATCTTAGAGGGCTTGTTGCGCGCACTCGACGAGATTGATGCAGTGATTACGACAATTCGTGAGAGTGAGACTCAAGACGAAGCGCGTACGAATCTCGTGCAGCGCTTTAAGCTTACAGAGATTCAGGCCAACGCAATTCTGGCTATGCAACTGCGTACCTTGGCAGGTCTCGAACGCAAGAAGATTCAAGATGAATATGATGAGCTGCAAAAAACCATTGCTGCCCTTAAGGAAATCCTCTCGAGCGAAGCTAATATCCTGAAAGTTATCCGCGAAGAACTCGTTGAAGTCCGTGAAAAGTATGGTGATGATCGTCGCACGCAAATTGAGCGCAAAGCTGTGGGCAACTTCTCCGAAGAGGACTTAGTGCCAAATGAGGACGTAATTATTACCATCACGCATGGCGGCTACATTAAGCGCATGCCATCTGATACCTACAAGAGTCAGGGTCGTGGAGGTAAGGGAATTATGGGTATGGCCACCAAAGAAGAAGATGTGGTGGAGCATGTTATTAAGACAAAGAATCATGACTGGCTTCTGTTCTTCACCTCGCAGGGTCGTGCGTTCCGAGTGAAGGTGTACGAAGTTCCTGCGGCCAGCCGCATCGCCAAGGGTGTTTCAATTGTGAATATCCTCAACCTTGCACCGGAAGAAAAGGTGACTAGTGCAATTTCCCTAACTAAGGAAGAGTCTGCTCAGTATCTTTTCATGGCAACCAGACAGGGTACTATTAAGAAGACTAAGATTGTTGATTTTGCCAACATTCGTTCAACCGGCATTATCGCAATTAAGCTGGATAAAGGCGACGAGCTCGCCTGGGTGAAGAAATGCTCCGACGGTGATGATATTATCCTCTCAACCTCTAAGGCGCAGGCACTGCGTTTCGGTCAGGAAGCCGCTCGCCCAATGGGCCGCGCAACTCGTGGCGTTCGAGGAATGCGTTTGCGAGCTGATGATCGTGTGGTAGGTGTAGATGTGGTTGGCAAAGACGAAGGCTTAATGCTTGTCACCTGTGCAAACGGCTACGGTAAGCTCACCAAGACAGATCAGTTCACTAAGCATGCACGTGGCGGAGTAGGCATTAAGGCTGGAGTTGTGACCGCCAAGACAGGTGAAGTGATTGATTCTCGAGTTATCCGCTCGCGTGATGACGATTTGCTGATTATTTCCAAGCAGGGCCAGGTAATACGATTACGCCTTAAGGATATTTCGGTAATTGGCCGAGCGACGCAAGGGGTGCGCATTATGAAGATGAAGGAAGGTGATACAGTTGCCTCGCTTGCACTCATGGATGCCACCGGCGAACCAGAGCTCACAGAATAGTAAGGCTGTTCGCCTGCATGGCTTTAGCGTAAGATAGAAACATAAAAGGTTTCTTGCGGTGATTCATAAAACAGTTCATAGCTTAAAGAAGCTACCACGACGCGTACGTACTCGTCTGAGCCATCACTTGGTTTCGCCGGCTGTACTCGTTAACGATTTGGGTATCGATGAGGGGGATGTAGTGTTGGAGCTGGGAAGCCCGGTTGGGTTTTTTGGTGCGGCTGCCTTGAAGGCAGTCGGGAAGCCTGGAAAGGTAATTATTGCCGGCGCCAATGAAGACTCGTTGGAGCGTGTGGACTACCTAAAGCGTTACGGTCAGTTTGAAACCACGCTTTTAGCTGATGTTTTGCTGGGTCGAGCGCTCTCGCATCAAAGTGTAGATTGGATTTTGCTGACAAACGTGCTGTCGTCATCACTCAATCCAGATCATTTTTGCTTATCGGTTACGCAATACGCTAAGCCGGGCGCGCGCGTTGTATTGCTAGATTGGCAATCTCGCGGCGGAACCGGTGCAGGACCTTTAGCGGATCGTCGCGTGAGTCAGGAAAAGGCGATTCATGTTATGCAGTCGTGCGGCATGGTGTTTGAGCACACGCTAGCAACACCGGGCTATCAATACGCCCTGGTCTTTCGTATTAAGCGCTAGTTTTGTAGCAAACATGCGACAAGCCTATTCGGCTTGAGGTACAATAGTGTGTAAAGGAGTTGAACAGGAATGGTTTCGGAATATCTTTATATACCACTTATTACGTGGCTGATCGCACAAATGATTAAGTTTGGCATCGCGGTTTTGCAGGGCAAGTATCGTCCAAGCCTACTGTTTTCTTCTGGGGGCATGCCAAGTGTGCACTCAGCTACGGTTGCCTCATTGGCAACGGTGGCATTAATCGAAGGTGGGCCAACCAGTCCTCTGTTTGGTATTACTGGTGTGTTTGCGGCCATCGTTATGTATGACAGCTTAGGTGTGCGTCGAGCTGCAGGTGAGCAGGCTAAAGTGCTCAACCTATTAATTGAAGATCTCTCTACAAATGGGGCTGTTAAAACTCCGAAAAAATACGGGCACCTAAAGGAGATTCTCGGGCATCGCCCACTGGAGGTGGCTATTGGTCTGATGCTCGGCGTTGCGGTATCGGCACTGCTGCTAGGCAATACATTGTTGGTTCGTGCTAGTTGGCTCATGACTACGCCTTCAGCCTTAGCTCGCTGGATTCAATTGGGTTTGGCTGTTTTCCTGATTCTTTCTGGCATTGTTGTTTACCTGTGGGCTCGCGCACGATCTTCTCGCAAGCTGGCTCGTTATCGCCCATTTCTCAAGCAAATTCTCATTTCCAACCTGGTAGTTGCAGTGATATTTTTCGGGTTAGTATTTTTGCAAACTCAAGGAGTCCGTACGTATAATGCTTGGCTATTTGTTGCTCTGGGATTATTGGTGTTTTTCTTCTGGCATGCTGCTCTTTGGTATATGCTTCTGGTGGACGGAAAGTTGCGCTCTAGTATCGCTGATGTTTCGGCTCAGGCCCGTAAGCAAAAGTGGATGAAGCCAAAGCGCAAAAAAGCTCGAGCCGCTCGTCGAGCCGCAAAGCGCAAGTGAGTCGCATTTTCAGGTAAAAACCTCCGCTTTCTCTCTTGACAGCGCGGGTCTTTATGCCGTAAACTATTTGGAGGTAGTTCGTTTGTAACGACTTTTCAAAAAGCAAAACATGGTTCTTCTTCGAAGAAATAAGAGCCGTTGTTTTTTTCTGGCGTTGGCAACTACTGAACTTTGACAAGTTACTTGTGTCAGTTTAACAAAGAGTATTTAAACTTCTTTATGTTCGTATGACAGGATTCAAATCTGCACATTCGGTTGTATCGTTCCGGTGTGTAGTTAAAATTTAACGATATAGCATACTTTTGTATGTTGTGTATGAGAGTTTGATCCTGGCTCAGGATGAACGCTGGCGGCATGCCTAAT
>CAZYFT010000002.1:0-2879 GCA_964646575.1 uncultured Candidatus Saccharibacteria bacterium
CCAGCATAAATAACCCCCGGCTGGCCATGTAAATGTCGCGCCAATGCTAAGGCAATATTATCTTCGTCCAGATTATCCAGACTCAGCTTAGATTTCTCGACATCTAACCAATTGGCGGCATCCAAAAGCTCTCGGCGCACATCTAAATCACCAATCCAACCAAGGTCTGAGAAGACACAGGTTAGCGCCTTCAGCCCAGCAAACGGCGAGAGTCGTGGCTGCGAAACCTGCGGAAGTTCGAGCGTAAAATACTTTTTCGCACGTGCAATCTCTAAGAGCTTCCCGCCGGCGGCCATAATAACTATACGCGCTGAGCGCTTTTCTGCCTGCTCGAGCGCCGAGAGAGTCTCTTCGGTATTTCCAGAGTAGCTAGATGCTACAAATAGCGTAGACGGACCAATGTATTCGGGAATATCATAGCCTCGCACAATCTCTAAAGGCCTCGCCAAGCGTGAGCTGAGCCAGTTCTTAGCCATATCGGCCGCTAAGGCCGAGCCGCCCATACCGGCAACAACAATGTTTTCTAGCCCTTCTCCCCAGCTTGGCGTAATATCGTCTGTCATGGAATCAGCAAAGTTTAGCCGCAAATGTGATGGCTGCACATCTACTGCATCAAAAATATGGTTTTTATCGAGTTTTTCTAGGTGAGCAAAATCTTTCATACCTAGATTATCGTCTTTTTTTATCTATCTGTCGAACAGGGACAAACTTTGTCTTGCAAAAAACGTCAACGCGTTGTAACATATCGCACATCGGCACTTTTGTCGTATATCCAACACCCGTACCTACAACCAAGAAAGTCGAGGTGGTACCGTGCCCAAGCGGACCATGACCCTCACCGACTGGCAGACCCAGGTTCGAGCGCGCACCGCATCCGTGCTCGAGGGACGCAAGGCCCAGCCGCTCGCCCTCCTGAACGTCCACGTCGAGAACAACCCGGAGCCGTGGCAGGCACTGTGCTCGAAGGCCATCACCTTCGCCACCGCCTGCTTCAAGCAGCTCCAGCTCGGCTACGGCGAGGTGAACAACACCACGCACGCCAACCTGAACCGCATGGTGCGCTACATCGACTCGCGTCGCGAGGACTGGCGCGGTGAGGCTCTCGAGCAGTACCGTGAGCTGATCCGGCTCATCGGCGAGATCGATCCCGAAGCGCTCCCCGGACGCGACGAGATGGACCGGCAGCACCAGCTGCAGGACCTCGATCCGGCCATGGCCATCGCCTGACCAAGAGGGTCACCCGCCCCGGTAGACAACGACGTCTACCGGGGTTTCGCTTATATTTCAGTTTTACTAAAAAGAATAACCTCCAACGGGATAGGACCGTTGGAGGTTGGTGTAGATTTGTCCGGTTCTACTTCCGGTCGCGCGAGGGCTTCGGCGGACGACCGCCGAACAGCGCCCACTCGTGGGGCGTGTCCCACTCGTCGACGAACCGACTCTCACGCTCGCGCTTGGGCGTTCGCATCGGCGGGTCGTCCAGCTCGCAAGCGAGCGGCTCACCGAGACTCTCGGCGAGCTCAGCGAACCAGTCGGGCTCGAACTCGTCGGGTGCGATGGCGGTGGGTCGGATCATGGTCTTGGGCATTACTTCCCCCTTGTGGGCTATCAGACGGCGGTCAGGACGGGCAGGTCGGCGTGCACCGGCACCGGGTCGGCGACGAGCAGCTTGGGCTGCTCGGCCACACGCTTGATCATGGTGACGACGTCTCGGTAGACGTCCATCTGCTGCCGCGTGAAGGGCACACGGCAGCGCATCAACGGCGCGATGAAGCGCCAATTGTCGTCGTGCTGCAGCAACGTTCGCTGCTCGAGCTCGGCGTAGGACATCTGGGTGCGATACGTATCGATCACATCGACGCGAGTCAGCACCCACTCGAACATGTCGTCGACGGAGACGAGCTCCGGACGAGTCTGTCCGTAGGCATCGAGCATGGCCACGATGGCGCCGATGCCTCGCTGGCGATCGGTGTGGTTCCCATCGCGCTGCAGCCAGCAGGACACGTCGTTGCCGCGCGGCTCGACACCCTGATGCCGGACGAGTCGGAAGCGATGATCGCGCAGGCCCTCCTCGAGGAAGGTTCCGAGCGTGTTCATGTACCGACCGTTGACGTCGGGGTCCGTCAGGATGGCGGGGATGCGGGGGGATGACGGGAGATTCACAAGACTCCTGGGTTGATTGAAGGTGCGGGGACAAAAAGAGAACGTATCGCGCAACACGGATGTGTCGCGGTATTCGCCCTCCCACAGAGTTCCTGTTATCTCACAAACTATCTGGGAGAGGACAAAGTGTTTGGATTGGGCCCGAGGGGCCGAAGCGAGCGCAGGAGGCGCCCTTGTGGTCGAGCCACAGCTCCGGCCCCTCAGCCACGCCCCAGCGAATCAGAGGATCACTTCCTCTTCTTGGCCTTGGCGGTTCCGGCCACGGGCTTGCCGCGAACGGCAGCCTGCCCGGGGACACCCTGGGGATTCGGCTTGCCCACCTTGAAGCGGGCCTGCTTCTCCTGCCAGGTCGAGCCCTGGGGCTTCGAAGCCTCCTTGGGCTCCTTGGGCTCGGCACGACGCGCGGCGGCGGCCTCTTCGCGACGAGCCTGGCTCACCGACTGGGTGGTGTGGAGACTGGGCTCCAGGTTCTCCAGCACGGTGAGCAGGCCACGCAAGGTGTCGGCCGGCAGCGTCTCGAGACGCCGCAGCTGCTTCTGGCGGTTGGCTGGCATGCGGTCGCTGAACCACTGGGCGTAGTCGCCGCGGCCATCCTGGGTGAGGACGTGCATGATCTCCTTGCGGACACCATCCTCCTCGAGCCGGATGGCCTCGAGACGGGCCTGTTCGGCGGCACGGCTCTCGGCACGCTCGGCGTCGAGCTGGTCCATCGCGGC
>CAZYFT010000002.1:2979-72099 GCA_964646575.1 uncultured Candidatus Saccharibacteria bacterium
CCTGTTCGGCGGCACGGCTCTCGGCACGCTCGGCGTCGAGCTGGTCCATCGCGGCACGGCCGGCCGGGGTGGCACGGAAGTGTCCCGCCTTGGCGAGCGCGGCACGCACGGCGTCGATGTCGTCCTCGGTCAAGCCGTAGTAGACCTCGATGTCGAGGTCCTCGTCGCCCGAGGTGACGTGGCTGTTGTTGATGGCCTGGGCGAACCTCCGGGCGCGAGCACGCTCCTTGCCCGACAGATCGCTCAGCCAGTCGGTGAAGATTTCCGGCTTGTACTTCAGCACGAGATCTTCGAACTTGTAGACGGTGTTGAGCGCACTCAGGAGATCCGCGTGGCTACCGTTGACGGCGACCTGGAGCTCCTGCTTGAGCGGCGCGACCAGCTTGTCCTGGTGGAACTCGCTGGCGAGGATGGCGCTGGCCATCTCACGCAGCTGCGGCGTGGTCGCCTCGATCCACCGGAACTTCCGGGGGATGATGGGCGTGAACGTGGGGGTCGGGTTGGCGGTCTCAGTCATGGTCATTGTGCCCTCCTGGGCTATTGAAAGGAGACCACCAACTGGCCTCCGGATACCTGCTACCCTCGTCTGACATGCAGACTACAGGTAACCGGAGGCCTAATTTCCAAACACTTTGTCAAATAACAACTTGATAAAATCAGATTACCAAGTTGCTATAGTATAGCAAATTATACCCATTTTGTCAATATATTATGACAAGTTTTATTTCGAGAACAGCGGCCGCTTTTCAGTGTTAACACCACCTATGGACCTAATCTTCATACTGTCATATCTGGCGCTATCTGGATCATGTTCCGGAATAATGCTCTGCTCCCCAGATAGAACATCTTGTGCCATCTGACGAATTTCCTTCCTAAGCTGTAGCGACTCTAAATCTGGCGTATCTGGGCGAGTTGAGAGAATTTCTGCACCTGCCCTCTGGGCTGCACTACCAGATAACGAAGACTTCTCGGGATTAATTCCTGAAACTCCACGACCTGAATCTGAAGTTTTTTTATACCACACCGGAATTTCAGATGGATAGCTATTCCCATAGCGATCTTCCCTACGTCCAGCCTGCATCCAGGCCGCGGATTTAATGTGTGCATCTGGAAAAGCTCGCCGAAATATCTGATACGCCAACTCTTCTGTAGAACCACTCACGCTCACCTCGTCTACCACCAGAAGATTCTTGCCAGCCATATCTGGATAAACTTGCTTCATGGTTTCGATATAGCTATCAAAAACGCCCTCCTGCACCTGACGAATCATCTGTTCGCGAGTCGGCCGGCCGCCGCCTGGCCCCTCGTTGGCATGCAGGTTGAGAAAGTGCGTATCTGGCCTCTCTGCACCTTCTTCAGGAAACACTTCCCACATTGCATCGGTTAGCCAATATACCGGACGCGCCGATTTATCTAAGTAAAATACTACGTCGGCAGAATCATGCCCAGGCCCACCCTCATCTGCAAAACCATGACGAATCTTATCGATAAGGCGCTCAGTATTTTGTACGTATTTTGCACGCATACCCTCAGAATCACCCCTGGCAATTGTCTCAGTCGGCACTACACCCTCTCGATCGGTAATGAGGTGCAGATAATTTTCTGCAGTCAGAAGCTTAAATTCAATACGCTTTTCTTTTTCTGCGCCTGAAGGATGAAGTCCTTTTTCCATAAGCATAAGCGTAACATATTTTACCGGTTTACAGTTGGCAGAGAGTATTGTAAAATTACCACCATTCCGCACCTTAAGGGAGATCTTCCATGAAACACGTCGACCCAGCTGCGTTGCCAGTCCAGTTCCGTCGAGATGCGCGAACCACTCGCGAGCTCATCGACCAAGCTGAGCGGCATGCGAAGGCCGGAAAACACGCAGCGGCACTCCAGGCGTACAAAGACGCCTACCGCGAAAGTCGCCAGCTTCCCGATCGAGATCTCGAGATCGAGATTGCGCTACTCTTGGCACGCTATCAGTTCGAACGCGGCCATCTTGATGCCGCGCAAGACTGGCTGGCCACACACTGCATACTGCTTGTAGATGAGGTTGGCATTCGGGAAGGTGACATAGTCTCAGGCAATGGTATCACCTTTCACTTTGTCACCACCGCCAGTTTGCACGAGCCTGGCGCCGAGACAATCAAGGTATACCGTGATTTCTCAGACACCTGGAAGAACCCCTTCGTACTCGAAGCGATGGCCGACGAGGTCCATCCGTTCGGCGCGCAATTTCTGCCAGCAAAGGAACTGCTGCTCGCCATTCGCACCGCCTCCACCCCAGAGTGATCTGGGGTGTTTATTTACATACTTAAATTATTATTGTAAAATATCATCTATTCGTACCTACTAGTGAATCGAGAAAACCATGGACAGATATCTGGAGGCCTTCGACGCCGCCGAGCAGGCACGCATCCAGGGCAACAGTGAAGAGGCAGTCGAGCTGTATGCCGAAGCTTCGAGTCTGGCAAAAGAGAGCTCCTCTGCAGATCTCGTCGCCCTCCACCACATGTGGGGAGTGACCCTGACCAGCCTGGGGCTGACCGACGAGGCGCTCGGCCATCTCAACATGGCACTCTCCCGAGCAAACGCCGCGAATGACTTCAAGCTCTGTGCCGTAATCGACCGAGATATGGCCCGAGCTAATCTCATGGGAGAGAACCCCGGTGTGGCGCTTGATTTGATTGTTTGTTCTCTCTTCCATACTCCACAGGAAGATCTTGCTGAGCGTGGAGCCAGCATCGGAGTAAAGGCTCGCATCTTGTTTGCACTAGGTCGACACCAAGAAGCTCTCGAGCTGTTCGGGACTGCCGATGCGCTTCTTCAGCGCTCCGAGAACCGCCACTACGAGCTCTACAATCTCCTGCATTTCATGGAGACCGTCATCGAACACTGCGATATCTACGGCGGTGATGATGGAGCTCGCAACTTCCTGCAGAACCAGTGGAGAAGACTGCGTGCGCTCGCCGTCAGCCATGGTGGGCGCCACCACCGCGAGCAAGCTGAAAGGATCGCTACAGACATCTTCGCGGATGTCGAGGGCTAATTCCTCTCCACCCCGAGCTAATGCTCGGGGTATTTTTATACTAAAAAGAGCCCCAAAATGAGGCTCCTTTTAGGTTTGGCGATGTAGTCGCTACATCATTCCGCCCATGCCCCCCATGTCTGGCATACCACCACCGGCTGGAGCTTCCTTTTCTGGAATATCCACCACTGCAGCTTCGGTTGTGAGCAGCATTGATACTGCCGATGTTGCATTCACAAGTGCTGATTTAGTTACGCGAACTGGATCGATGATACCCTCTTTAATCATGTCCACCTGCTCGTTCTTGGCAAAGTTCCAGCCAATGTTGTCAGCCCTTGACACTGCTTCGAGAATAACTGCCACATCCGAGATGCCGGCGTTTGCAGCAATCTGGCGCAGTGGAGCTTCGAGAGCCTTAGCGACAATCTTCACGCCCACCTGCTCTTCAGCATCATCAGTTTTTACATTACCAAGTGTGCGAGCAATCTTGGCGAGCGCAGCGCCACCGCCAGGTACGATACCTTCGGCCACAGCAGCCTTTGTGGAGTTAATCGCATCTTCAATGCGTAGCTTCTTCTCTTTAAGCTCTACTTCACTAGCCGCACCAACTTTAATCACAGCCACGCCAGCTTCGAGCTTAGCAACACGTTCCTGGAGCTTTTCAAGCTCATATTCGCTCGTAGTCTCCTTAATTTGCGCCTTAATCAGAGCCGTGCGCTCCTTAAGCTGCTTTTCATCACCCTTACCTTCTACAACTGTAGTGTTGTCCTTGGTGGCAATGACCTTGCGAGCTTCGCCCAACATCTCTACTGTGGCATCTTCTAGCTTGAGGCCAACTTCTTCGGTAATCACCTGACCGCCAGTGAGGATGGCGATATCTTCGAGCATAGCCTTACGGCGGTCACCAAAGGCTGGAGCCTTGATTGCTAGCGCGTTAAAGGTACCACGCAACTTGTTCAGAATGAGAGTTGTGAGCGCTTCGCCTTCAACTTCTTCGGCAATGATGACGAGGTCTTTCTTACCTTCTTGCGCCAGCGCTTCGAGCAATGGCAAAATTTCCTGAATAGAGCCGATCTTTTTATCCGTAATCAGGATTGGAGCGTTCTCGTAAACTGCTTCCATGCGAGTAGTGTCAGTTACCATGTAGGCCGAAACATAGCCCTTATCGAACTGCATGCCCTCAACCACTTCTTTTTCGAGGCCCATCCCTTGACTCTCTTCAACGGTCACAATGCCGTCTTCGCCAACGGTTTCCATAACTTCGGCAATCAGTTTACCAACTTCTGGATCGCCAGCCGAAATGGTGGCAACATTGGCAATCTCTTCCTTGCCTTTTACAGGCTTGGCCATATCATTGAGATCTGCAACTACGTGCTTAGTAGCCTTTTCAATACCGCGACGGATAGCGATTGGATTTCCGCCGGCGGCAACGTTTTTTACGCCCTCTTCCATAATTGCCTGGGCAAGTACAGTCGCGGTAGTAGTTCCGTCACCAGCCATGTCGTTGGTCTTGCTGGCAACTTCGCGCACCACTTGCGCACCCATGTTCTCGAATGCGTCCTCGAGCTCAATTTCTTTAGCAATGGTTACGCCATCATTAGTGACGAGTGGGCTGCCATAGCTCTTCTGGAGTACAACATTGCGACCCTTTGGTCCGAGGGTTGTCTTTACGGTGTTTGCCAGCTTATCAACGCCGTCTTTGAGCTTCTTACGTGCGTCTTCTGAGTGCAGGATGTCTTTTGCCATTACTTACCTCCCTTAACTACTGCGAGTAAATCTTCTTCTTTGCCGATGAGATATTCTTTACCTTCTACTTTTACGTCATCTGGGCCGTAACTTTTGTACAAAACAGTATCACCCGCTTTTACTTCTTTTACTTCTTTACCAACGGCCAGTACTTTAGCCATCTTTGGCTTTTCCTTGGCGCTATCTGGAAGCACAATACCAGAGGCGGTTTTTTCTTCCGCGTCTAGCTGCTCCATCACAATACGATCTGCGAGTGGTTGCAGGTTCATTCTTACCTCCTAAAAATTACTTAGTTCTTACTCGATGTAAAAAATGTTAATGCTATCTGGTTCTGAGAAAGCATTAGCACTCTCATAAGTCGAGTGCTAAATTTAGTATAGAAAGTCCTTGGTGGCGCGTCAAGCAATAAAAACGCCCAGTCATACTCGACTGGGCGAAAAAACTACATGGTGGACTGGAGTGTATGCGCCAGCTCGCGGCCCTTCTCGATGGCTAGCTGCCAATCACGCTGCATGGCCTGCGCTACCATTCGATCACCCCCCATGTAGTCCCCAGGGAAGATCGGCTCCATCACTATCGCGACAGCGCAGTAGCGGCGCAGAAAACGCGTTCGTCGCTTTTCATCAGCCTTACCTACTCCGTAGATAGCCAAGGGCACCAGCGGAACACCAGCTCGAATCGCGGCGTACATCGCACCCAGCTTGGCCTCGGAAAGATCGTCATCATCACGGCGCGTACCTTGCGGATACAGCACCACGGGCTGACCGCGACGCAAGGCAGAATTCAGCACGTCTTTCATCTCGTACTTGGTATAGACGACCTTTTGGTACTGCGGCCGCTTGATCCAATCCACATCACGCATGAAAGGCACACAGCCCATGATCTGATTGATCCACTTCAACCAGCCCCAGCGCACGAAGTCGGGCTTCGAGGGCCAGGCCATCGGCCGACGGATCAGACCGGTGAGCGGAATGTCGAGAACATGCTGATGGTTGGGCGCCACCACAAATGGGTAGTCACTCACCTTTCCGCTGTCTCGCCGGCGATATCGCGTCGGGTAGTAGTTGGGTTCGGGCTGCGGCAAGTTGTGTAGGCAGGCAATCTCGCCCTTCATACGAGTAGCAGCCGCCAGCAGAATCAACCGACGGAACACTCGGTAGCCGAACCACGGACCAATTCCATTGGCCGACTTGAGGCCGCGCAAACGCTTGGCATCTTCCTCGGGCGTCAGAGCTGGGTAGTCGGACTTCGATGGCCTATCACTGGAATTATCCACCATGATGCAACCCTTCCTTTTGATAGGTGCTAGGACTGCGCGGTATCGTACCAGAAAATCAACAGAATGTCATGAGTAAAAAAGAAACCCCCACCGAAGTGGGGGCCGAGAGAGGACCGAAGCCCTCCCCCGAAAATTACGAACCTGCAGCCGCGCGGCGACTGCGATCCTCGGCATTGAGCCGAGCCAGTTCGTCGATGGTCGCATCCAAGCGAGCCTGGAGCTCGACATCGGTGAGTCCGTCGAGTTCGCCACTCGCACCGGGGCTTTCGCCACCCGTGGGATTGGAACCCGAACTGCCACTCGAAGCCGAGCCGTCGTAGAGGACACGCCCCATCTCGCCACCGTTGAGCTCCACCGCCTGGTCCAGCTGACCGGGACGGATGGTGAGCAAATAGCGAGGCTGACCTGATCGGACCGCGAAGGCCGACCAGTTGCCGTCAGCAGAGGGAATGAACTCCTGCAGCTCGCCCTCCTGCCCCTTGTTGAGGAAGGAGGAATCGATGCGGGCGAGGACGTCCCGAGCACGACGCTCGAGATCCTGCTCGGTGAGCAGCCCCTTGTCTTCCTCGTGGTGGACCTGCACGCGCATGGGGTTGAACTCCCCATACGTGACCGAACCACTCTCGACCAGCGAGAGTGCCATGATGGTCTCCGCGCGGGACTGACGAGGCGTCAGAGGGGTGGCGTAGTAAGCGCGCTCATCCAGGGCGGAACGCAGGACGTACTCCGAGGAGTTACCCTTGTTCGCACCCAAATTCACTGGATCGAAACCGAAGCCATTGGCCTGCCACTTGCGTCCGGCACCCCAATTGATCATCTCGCGCTGCTGCGCGGCGATGCTGATGGGGTACACGGGGCCTTCGAGCTCACCGATCTTGACCGAGCGCTTGTACTCGACCTGCGGCTCACCCGATTGACTCCCTCGGACCACGACAACGCCAGCGGGAACTTCCACGCTGCGTCCACCGAACCACCGATCCATCTTGACCGGCAGCACGATGGTGGGCACGTTGCCTTCGGCGCAGTAACCGTACGCGTCGGACAGGGTCCAGAACACGTTCGGAACCTTCTGTCGCACCTGATCCGAGAGACTGTTGGCGTACTCGCCGGTGAGAGCGTAGTTGAGCTCGTTCTCACCTTCGAATCGACACTGGTAGATCTTCTCGGGGTCGCCATTCCACTCGACGATGGAGTCGATGTGAATACGCTTACCCGAGCCATCACGGATGGTCGTCCAGCGGCCAGTGCCGTCTTCGGCTGGCAAGTAGGCGTAAGTCTCGTCCAGGACATCAGCCCTGGAGTCACCGGTCGCCCGCTCCGACATCACCTTCTGCGCGCCCACCAACGATGCGGGGCGTGCGTCGAAGCCCTTCTCGAGGTACTCGATGGGGGTGACGTCGATCTTCACCTGCGGGTCGTGCGACCCGTTGATGCGCTCCAGGATCAGCGGTTGCTTCTTCTGGGAGGCATACTGGATGGTGATCGACGGAGTGATGGCCCGCGGGGTCAGCTTGGCGTCCAGCGTGAAGGACACGAGGAGCAACACAGCGGCACAGACCCCGGCGATGACCGCGAGGATACTGTTGAACATGCGACCACGGTTGAAAGCGGTCACCTCATCAGCATCGATCTCGCTGTTGAAGCCGTAGCGATTGCTCGGGATGGAGTCGTAGCTCCAGTAGGCCGCGATGGCGAAACTGAAGCCAGCCACGATGAGCCAGAACACCTGTCCGCTACGCGAGCCGACCGACAACATCAAACGCTGTGCGCGCTCAACGCTGTAGCCCGCTTGAGGCCACAGTGAGCCGATCAACTTGGCGATGATGAACCAGAGGCCCGAGATCACCGCGAAGACACTGACGAACAGGCCGAAGCCCAGCCAGAGCGGCTTGAGTTTCTTCATGATTCCCCTTTCAGGGGTAGTAGGTACTTTCCAGCGAAACGGTCGCTGGCACCGAGAGGGTCATCCCCTCATGGTGTGTAACGGGAAGGCATACACCTTCGCACCATGAGGCGATGAAGCCTTCACTAAAAGCAACAAAGTATGGAGCTTGTTGCCACCCTGAGCGGTCCCGTTATCCGCTCATCACTCCGTTCGTTCATATCTGTCGTTTTCGGCGCTTGATGAGAGGATAGGTTTGTCAGGGCAAGTAGACACAAAAATCCCGCTGGCCACGGACCTAAGGCTTAGTCCAGGGCGAAACGGGATTTTCGATACCTATAGCGTATTAAGTTGTAAGAGTATATTAGCAAATACACACTATTTTGTCAAGAGTTATTGGCAACTTTATTAAACTTTACGTGACTTTTTAACTTTCTTATCTGTAGCGCGTAATGGCTTAAGTTCTTTTTTTGGCTCCACCCACGTACCACGCAACTTCTGCCAGGCTTCGGCGATGGCGCCGCTTTCATCGAGTGCATGTAAATTTATTATGTCCGGACGTACTCGCACGAAGGCCTCTGGCTGCAAGTTTTTAACCTGCTTGCTGGTATGCCGAAGATGAATTTTATACCCGCGATCATCCAAACTATCCATCCACTTCATGCCCGCTCGATCAATCGTGCGTCCACCTTTGGGCCAAAGATAATTTGGCGCATGTAAGCGCACATATGGGCTCGCCTGCAAAATCTCATACCAACGTCTCTCTCCGTACACTGGCACTGCCGTCATCAGCCAATAAATCAGGTGCGGGTCGTTCTCATGCATAATATCGCGCTCAAACATCACACCACGAGTAGTTAAAAACATCCCTAAGCTAAACTGTCCGGCCTTTTTCTCTTCTGTTTCCAAGAGTTTTGCCCACCCCAGTGTTTTCCAAAGTAGCCCCTTGGCAACAAATACCCGTCCCGGCGTAGTTACAATTAGGAGATCTATATCGCTATCCTCATGCACGTTCCCGATAGCGACACTATTTACCACGCACACCGCTTTAATAAATGGTAATTTCGCCAAAACTCGCGCTAATTTTCGAGCTCTCCTGATTAAATATTCTCTGTGTGCCTGGGTTTTGTGCAAATCTGCATAGCGCACACCAGGCAAGCCAAAGTCATCATTCACCCGCGCCAAATCTCCAGCTTCAGCCATTTCGCGCGTCATTGCCTGCACTGCCAGGTGGCTGGCTTTTACAGAGAGCAGCGCATTGAGACGATCGGTACTCACCGGCAAACCAAACACCGCAAAATATGCCACCATGTCTAAGATGGCCTCGCGGATGGTCTGTTCTTTATCCTGAGCATTCATATGCTGTTCATCATAACAAACCTGAAGGACTGAAAGAAAAGTAAATAAAAAAGATTTGAGCCGGTACGCTTGTTGGCGCACCGGCTCTGCGTGCCGTTTTGCAGGCACCCGAGGTAGTGATTCTGGACTATCGAGGCCAGTTCACCCTGACAGTAGGAGGAGCGCGCCGGGCACTCACTACTTTCGGTTTTGGACGATGTCTGTCCTGCGGGCCACACTGATGCAAGAGTGAATTACGAGTCAAGCTCGGTTTACCTCTGGCTCACCAGTTAAGTTCCTCGCTCACCGTTTTCGTCACCCCGGGATCCAGGGTCGTTACGCCAGACCGACTCAAGGCTCTTCTTACCTTGACTAACATTGCTGTCAGCTAAAAGCCAGTCTGGCTAAACGTGATCCTTGGTGTGCAACTAGGTTTCCCCCTTCGAGACTTCCCGTCAGTTCTTCACCGACGCGTCGAATGATACGAGTTCTCTGTGTGCTCTTCCTGGTTTTCTCAGGTGCTGCCCGTTAGGGCGGTGCTCGCGACATAACCCCCCTTCAGGTATTACGGGTCGCGGCTGGGGCTCGGATGCCCCTCGGTGCGCCGCTGGCTAGCAGGGCGCTCTGTTCACCACACAGCGGTCTTACCCGCGTTTGGCGATGCTTCGTATAGTACCACGTATTGACATCTTTGTCAATACATTTTGCAGTAGTATTAACTATTTTCTTGAATAAGCGCTTTGATCTCTTTGTGAGCTGCCGCTAAAGCAGTCTTAGTTCTGGCTTCAATATTGAGACGAACTAAAGGCTCGGTGTTACTAGGACGAATACTGGCGCGCCAGTCATCGGTGCGGATACATAACCCATCGAGCGTATCAAGTTTGGCGGCACGATAATGTTTCTCGAGAGCGATTAAGAGCCTTGATGTATCCGCTACATCGAGATTCTCTTCTGGAATACTCTGATATTTTCGATAAGGACGCACCAGTTCCGACAGCGGCTTTTCGGTTTCCGACATCACGCCCAGAACCATTACCGCGGTGATCAACGCTGAATCACAGTAAAAATTATCACGAAAGTAAAAATGACCGGAGGCCTCGCAGCCAAAAATTGCGTTACGGTCGCGCATCACGGCTTGCATGTAGCTATGACCAACCCGGCTTTGCACTATTTCCCCGCCAAGAGCCTCCACAGTTTCACGCACAATGTCGCCTACCACCACGCTCTGCACCACTGTACTCTTGGGGTTTTCACCTAAAAATGTGTGCGCCAGCAGGGCTGCGAGTGCCGCCGCCTCCACCGCTTCGCCTTTTTCGTCTACAAAGAAGCAACGATCACCATCACCATCAAAAGCGATGCCGCAATCGAGTTCATTTCGCTGTACGAGAGTTTTAAGGTCGTCCATCGCCCCTTCCAGCACCGGATTTGCCGGGTGATTTGGGAACGTGCCATCTAGCTCCATATACAAGCCAGATACCTCTAAGCCGGTCAGCTCCTGCAGCTTTGGAATCGGCACCGAACCCATCCCATTACCAGCATCAACACCTACTTTAAGTGGCTTTAAATCAGTGCCAGCAAAGCGCAATGTGTGCTCCACCCAATCTGTTAGAATGTTTTTCTCGAGCTTTTTGCCAGGCTCATCCGCCGATGCAAGTTCACCTTTAAGAACCCGTTTTTTCAGGTCATTAAGCCCGCCTTCAGCACTCAATTGCACCACGCCCGCAGCCGTCAGCTTAATGCCGTTATACTTGCCTGGATTATGGCTGGCGGTAATCATCGCCGCACCAGCTAAATCATACTGCCCGACAGCAAAATAGCTCATATCCGTCGTAACCATGCCGATATCCAGCACTTCCCTGCCTTGCAAGATAAGTCCGTCTATGAAAGCTGTCGCCAATTCTTCGGAATCCGCGCGCATATCACGACCAACCGCAATCGTACCCTCTGGCATTTCGAGAGCAAACGCCTGAGCAATATCTAGAACCACGTCAGCATTCAGCTCATCGCCAACCACACCCCGAATATCGTAGGCTCGAAAAATCGCGTCTAAACGCGCGGCGCGCTCGCTTCCCTCACTCATGGAGCTTATTATAGCTGATTTCGTCTAAAGAGAAACATCAGGAGGGCGAACAGTATTGACAATCTAAGCATAAGAAATGTCGATAAGGCCGCATAAAATGCAATTCGCGGCCAAAAACGCCGACGGGGGCGTTATCCCGGTCACTCATTAACAATGCCTTCCCCTTGATCCAGGGATGCCTAATAAGAGTGAGGATCCAGGGTCACGCTGGAATCGTGACGGCCCCCAGTCTTCAGACTGGGGGCTTCTTCTTTTTATTACCAAAAAATATTCTGTTTTAATCGAGAGTAAACCTTATGAAACAACGGCTCTGCCTTCTGCCAACGGCCATACACACCGGCCTTGAGCGGCAATTCCCAACAGCCAACAAATTGGGTAATTTCCTGATTAAACCCACTCTTAAACTGATACAGCCCATACATATGATGCTCGGGACTCAACTGATCTTTTGGTGGCACAGCAATGAGGTCATATTCCTTCGCACCGCGCTCGCGAGCCCAGCACATTACTTCATACTGCAATAAATACGGGGCCATTAAGTTACGCTTAGCTCCACTTGAGCCGCCTTCTTTGTAGTAAGCCTTCTCGCCAAAAATCATGGCGTACTCTGCCGCCAGCACTTCGCCTTCGTGCACGGCCACAAAAAACTGACCCATTCCGGCCTGCGCAAAGCTCTGCCAGTACGACTTAAATGCATGCTTTGGACGTAAATAAAATCCCGCTCGGCCCTGGGTATCGCCCATCAGCTTATACATTTCATCAACCATCTCGTCGGTGGCATCACGCTTTTCGATGGTGACACCTTTTTTTGTAGCCAGCCGAATATTATAACGCGTCTTCTGCTTAAAGCTCGCCAGCAATGCGTCATCATCCTTATTAATATCTACGATGATTGTGGCGCGAAACTGCAAATCATGCACACTCTTCAGGTAGCCTGCCTGCTTGGGCTTCAGCTCATCATCATAAATCTCGGGCTCTACCATCAGCATAAATGCCTTGGAGTCGTGTTTTTTAATGTATGAAGCCAACTCTTTGGTGAGCGCCTTAAACGCAGCTAGCTGGGCCTTATCACTTTTGTAGTGCGCGAAGATTCCAGGGCCTTTCGGGATATACCAAATGGTGCCAAAACCTGGTGCATTTTTTACTAGCGCCTGAAAGTAGACCCGCTCTTTGCCGCCCTCCCAGGCAAGCCTTTCCGGACGCCAATCATATTGCGCTTTATACTCGCCCCACTCCTGTGTCTGGTAAATATGGCCGCCATCTGGATTCTCTAAAACCAGCTTATTCCAGGCATCGCGCTCTTCGGGTCCGGCACTTCGTATCATGCCCCGTATTATACCGGTTTGACCCCTGTAAGATACATTGACTAAATGATTACTAAGTTGTATTATATGCGAACCTGTACCTACCCAAGAAAGGCTCATGATGACAACTGTCAGCATGGAAAAGTTCCTGTCCAGCTATCCCACTCCACGAGACGCACTCGACGCGCTCGGTCTCGGCGATCTACTCGATCTGGTCGATACCGTCGATGTGCTCGAAGACTCTTCCTCTGCAGACAGACTGGCAGAGTCTCTGACTATCGCTAAAAGCGAACATGGCATTCGCGATATGTGGGCCTGGCTGCAACGAAACTTCGGGCTATCCCACAGCCGTGTCAATCAGATCATCGCTCGCAAGCCAGTTGTACACCTTCAGCATCATCTCCGACACGTCACGGCACCGAACCTACGACCAGGCTATCGCTTCGATCAGTTGCTTTTCGTCTGGGAAATTCTACGTGATGTACCTGAAGGGTTCCTGTACGGCGATAACTTCCAGATCATGCGCGAACGTTTCGACTCGACTCTTCAGCAGTACCTGGAAGATGCCGTGACTCCTGAGTTGTTCTGGCTGTGCTTCCACGCCAGCCAAGACGAGCTCCTCCAGGATGTACCGCGCAAGCAGGCTGCTACACATGCTCGACGTGTTCTCGAAGGATACACAGAGTCACTAGAGAAACTCTGGCTTCTTGATCCGCTACAGCAAGAGCCCACCTCCATCTGGGACCACACCCTTGAGGACGCAGACACACCGGCAGAGGACGTCGACGACGACTCTGATGTCGCCAATGATCTGGAACCACTCGACGTGAGCCTGACCGAAGGTCCGTTCGACGATGAAGACGACTCGACAAGTGGCGGACCGATCAGCGCCGAAGCCATGGACAACGAAGATGCCTTCGAAGTGTCTATTCGGAAGCATTACGGCAAGCAAGCCGCCGATCTGCTCTTCTAGAGCACCTGCCCCGACCATCACCGGTCGGGGTAATTCTTTACTAAGCGCAAATAAAATTGTATAATGTGTACATTATTGTACCCTGACCGAAACGAGCAGCATGTCCGACCAAGACTACTGGATCCGTTCCATTCGCTGTGGAGTTGGTTCCAGCCACCGAATCTTCGAAGACAGTCGCGCCATCCAGCAGGCAGTCTTCGTCGAAGAGCAAGGCATCGATCCAGATGACGTCTTCGAGCACGAGCACGAAGGCATCCACTTCGTGCTCTACCTGAAGGTCGACGACCAATTCATCGCCGTGGCCTGTGCCCGAGTGATGGGCAGCAAGCTCCGGCACCCCATCAAGATCGGCCGCGTTGCAACCCTGAAGCAGCATCGTCACAACAAGTACGCGCGCCGCCTCCTGGAACACATCATCGATGAACAGGGTCAGCGCTACGAACCTCCCTACTTCTACCTGAACTCGCAGGTGGATGCCCGGGGGCTGTACGAAAGCCTGCAGTTCCGCCCGAAAGGCGAGATGTTCAACGAAGCTGGAATCCGACACATCCGCATGGAACTGCCGTGGCCAACCGAAGCCGCCTAGTTCCCGCCCTCGCCACGTGCGAGGGTCTTTTTATTCTAAGCCGCGCAACTTACGATAAACCTGATAAGCCCGATACTTCGTCTTTTTTATAGGAATATCCCACGTACCGAGCGTTGTAACACGCTCACCACCAAAGCCCTTTTTAAAGGCCGTAATCCCTGCCCACTTATGGTCGGCTGAATCATCTGGCGCCGCACCCCAAAAATCAAACTTCGTGAGCCCCGCAGCTTTAGCATCTGTAATCATTTTCCAAACTGCCGAAACCGCCACTTTATACTCTCGATTCAGTGCCTGATCATTGCCAGTATGCGCATACGAGCGCGTATCACCCCAGTCATACACCAGACTGACGCTGGCTACTTTTCCGGCCACGGTCGAAACGTAAAAACTCGCAACTCCTTTACCTATGAGTGTTTCCGCGAGATGGCGGTAATAACTATCCGGATAATTCGTGATATGTGCATGCGCGGCGGTATCTGCCATGAGGCGCAAAAAATCGTCCATAGGCGACATATCTTGCACTTGTCGAATGACGATACCGCGTTTTTCGGTAGTATTGACTCGGTTGCGGTGACCAGATTGTAAGCCGTGTCGTAAATCTTCTTCCGGCTGGGAAATATCCAGAACAAATGTGTGCTGAGGATCTACCTCGGTGATCTTGCGCGCACCCGCAGCTCGCAAATCGGCTTCTGTAACTGCACCAATCGGCTCTATGCGGACAAAATCTACTTCCTGCTCCTCAGCCGAAAAAACTATCGAGCGCAGTGCCTCTGCGGCATTCTTCTGCACCACTGGGCCATACGGCAAAATAAGATAACGCAAGCCCTTTGAGCTACGCATAAAACCCTGCCAAGCCCACTCGCCTGCTGAACTAGCCCGCACGGCTTCACGCCCAACAATCTCCTGGAATTCTGCCCAGGCGGTACTTTGCAAAATGCCACCGCCTAACTGCGCAATCTGCGTATCCCAAACGGTTGGCTCAAAGTTAGTCATGACTCTTATTGTATACCAATCATGGAGCCAGTATGCATTGCTAAAAAAGACATAAAATTGTATAATACAGCAATTCTCGCACCTCAATGAAAGGTTTCGACATGGGTGGACTCAGTCCCAACCTCACACCGGATGCCGATGCGCCGAACATCTTCTGGACCGACGGCAGCGGCAGACCGATCGACAAAGGCAACCCAACCAAGAAGGGCTACGTCCCAGGCCGCTACGACCCGTACAACGACCGGTTCGACCCTGATGTCTTCGACACAAGCATGGTGGTAGCTCTAACGCTCGCCAGCATCGCGCTGGTCGTCGGCATCATCGGCGCCATCGCGGCAGTGCCGATCACCATCGTGCGTCGCCTCCGTCGGAGGAAGTCATCATGATCAACCTGCGCTGGATCGCTGAGTAACCGTAAAACCCCACCCTCCTACCTTGGAGCGTGGGGCATTTTATACTGCAAGTGCAGCATAATTTGAAAGTTCGGCAACCGACATGCGCAACGCGAGCGATGTGCGCGGCTGGCCGTTGAGTGGTGGACGCACCCTATGTCGAATACGCGGATCGCTCCCCCGCCCAGGTGCGCAACCCAGCAGTACCATTACACTACCAGCCTGCACTCGCCAAGAAACAACTCGGCCATGCAACTCAACATCAATCACCGATTCGCCTGCCAACGTATAGACTACCACCAAGTACACATCTTGCTTATAATCCCGATGCCAGCCAATCATGTCCCAGGGCTTGACGTAACGCTGCATCGCAACATCATTCACCCGCCATTCGCGCAACCACACTGGGCCGCCACGTGCATGAATCGCACATGCAACCGATTCGGTCCGTTCCACCAGCCACTCCAAAGCTTCTGGCAGTGGTTTGGCAAAATGATGTGTTGCAAATGACTGATACACGCCGCTCGACCGTGGTCGATGGACATCAGCCTTATCGCAGAGCTGTAATAGTTCATCGCACGTCACTGCTGTAAGTATCACCGGATACACAGCGCAGCCCTGAAACATCGCCGTGAGAACGGCCGAATACAGGCGCTCCCAATCAATCTCCAGCCGGTACTTCATCCGCCTCTCCTTTCAGGAAACTGCCAAAGAGCTCCTGATCTCTTACATCATGGCAGCGCTCGTGTGCCAAGTAGTTGACACTCTGGACGCCATTGCGGAAAAGCACCGTTGCAACTACGCGCTGACGCACCTGCACCAAGTGATGGCAGTGCTCACAGAAATGGCCATGCGCCAGAGAAAATCGGCAGGACCATTCGCCTCGAAAATCGTGACCGACAAGACACAACGCCATTGTTGCCTCCCTTTTTGTAGGTACACCCGGATCAAAAAACTGCCCGGGCGGGCAGTTTTCTTGGTTTACATTAGTTCAGTGAGGACTTTCAAAAACGCTGGCCGCTCGGTCAGTTTAGGCTATAGTCCGGCATGGACGACCAGGTTGTGTGGCGTTTTGAAAGTAACATTAGCTTTATGATAACAAATGCGAACATAAAAGAAAACCGCACCCGAATAATCGGATGCGGGGAGTACTACTCAGCAGAACTGAGCCGGATTAAGAGCAGTGAGAACAATGCGCGCCTGAATGGTTACCGCAGTCACAATCGTGCGCGTCGGCAAACGTGCATGCGAGATGGGCGTAAACGCCACTTGCCCAACATGCAGACGGGATTCGCATACACCACCTCGGGCCTGCGTCTGAATATCCACAGCTCCAGACACGACCAAAACCGCATGATGACCAAGAAAGTGCTGTGGCAAAACCAGCTCACCGCCATTTTCCAGGGTGAATTCTTCGACGAAGTTGAAATCATGCTTACAGAGAGGCTGTTCGCGAAGCAACCTCTCGGGTCGAGTGGCGACAGCTTGCAGGCGCATAGGCGACATTGTGACTTTCTCCACAACGTGCAAGGAGCCAACGAAAGCCGCAAAGACCTTTGGATCTCGGTTTTGTACGAAGCTAGGTGTACGAGTCATTACTGCTCCAATGTTAGAAGTACAAAAAGCGCTCAGATAAGATCAAAAAGACCGCCTGAGCAGTCAATTTTGCAAGTTTCTAGTCGCTAGTTAGCGCAAACCTGGCCGCTCGTGCCGTCGAGTGCCATAAAAATACCAAGTGTTTGCGTTGCGTAATTGCATGATGGCCTGTATTATTCCATAGATTATGACTACTGACAAGCAAATTCGAACCATTCTCGCCATCGAGTCGAGCTGTGATGAGACAGCCTGTGCCATTATTCGCGACGGCCGTGAAGTTTTGGCGAATGTGATAGCTAGCCAGGCCGATCTGCATGCCCAATTTGGCGGCGTGGTGCCCGAAGTCGCTGCCCGCAGCCACATCGAAGTAGTAATTCCGGTTATAGAAGAGGCACTCACAGACGCCGAGCTTAGCTGGGATGACATCGATGCCATTGCCGTTACACGCGGGCCTGGACTTATTGGTTCACTGCTCATTGGTGTACTCACCGCCCGAGTACTGGCTGCAGAAAAAAAGAAGCCGCTCATAGGCGTGAATCATATTCTTGCCCACGCCTACGCGAGCTTCTTAACTAATAGCGAGCAGCCAACCTTCCCAATGTTGGCACTGATTGTATCCGGTGGCGACTCGAGACTCATGCTATTTCAAGAAGATCTTTCTTTCGCGTTAATCGGTCAGACTCGCGACGATGCTGCCGGCGAAGCTTTTGATAAGGTCGCCAAGCTGCTTGGCCTCCCCTACCCTGGCGGGCCGAACATCTCTAAAGTTGCTGCGGATGGCAATGACCAAGCATACGAATTCCCGATCGCCAAGATGGGTGAAAGTTACGACTTTAGCTTTTCTGGCCTCAAAACTGCCGTGTTGCGCCAAGTTCAACAAATTGTAGGTGACAAGCCCGGCCTGGCCGACCTCAAAAAAACCTATCAGCTGCCCTCAGAGACAGTTGCGGACATTGCAGCATCATTTGAGCGCACAGTTGTAGAAACGCTCGTCAGAGGGCTTCTACGTGCGTATAACGCCTATACTCCAGCTAGTGTCGTGATTGGTGGTGGTGTTAGCGCTAATAAAAGGTTACGAGAAGCGATTGTTGCGCAAATTCCAGAAGCCCGCGTGGTGCCACCGGTATTCTGTACTGATAATGCCGCTATGATTGGCGCGTTGGCGTATCAGATGGTGGCACAGAGGTCTGGGGTGATTGCGCCTGAACAGATTCTTGAGACTGAACTAGTGGCGGACTCGAGCTTGGATCAGCTATAGAGCCGTCGCTCAATTTCCCACGCCTAGCTCTATACTGATAATTCGCCATTACAATCAGGCTCAATAACCCCAACCCAAAAGGGACTATCATCCAGAGATCATAAATAAAATCTTGTGCATACCTAGGTGGCCTACCGGGTCCGCCAAGTAAACCTAGCATCGCAGCAAGAAACATTAATTCTACTAAAGACAGAACTATATAAGCCCAAAAAGATACTCCGTTTAATGCCTCCCTGTTGTTGATCTGCTTTTCCGATCTCCCAAGGAAAACAATTATATAAATGAGAATCGGTAAGGCTATCAAACCTAATCCGTAAATAATTATTGAAAAGAAAGCAATCGGTATAAGTGATGCAGCCGAAAGCATGCCTATTGCTACAGCCGCTTTATACCCCTTAACTGTAATTGGCTTCATATTAATGCGATTGTAGCATAACTAGCATCTACACCAGATAATTGATAGGCTGTAAAGTATGGAAAAAGCCTATGAGCCCGCAAAATACGAAGCGAAAATTCGCGAAATTTGGCAACAATCTGACAGCTTTGTGCTGAATAGCAACTCCCCTACCTCAGACGCCAAACCGTTTACCATCATTATGCCGCCACCAAATGCCAACGGCTCTTTGCACGCTGGTCATCTCATGTACGTGGTGGAAGACATCATGACCAGATACGCCCGCATGCAAGGCCGCCCCACTCTCTGGCAGCCAGGCACCGATCATGCCGGTATCGAAACGCAATTTGTCTACGAGAAAGAACTCTCTAAACAGGGAAAGACCCGTCACGACCTCGGGCAAGAAAAGTTTTACTCAGAGGTGTGGGATTTTGTAGAAAACCACAAAGGCACCATGATTTCTCAGATGCAATCCATGGGATTCTCTGCAGATTGGGATAAGCTGAAATACACCCTTGATGATGACATCGTGGATGTTGTGCTTGACACTTTTAAGCAACTGCACGAAGACGGCCATATTTACCGTGGCAATCGAATCGTAAATTGGGATCCCGTAACTCAGTCAGCCTATGCGGATATTGAGCTGAAATACGTGGAGCGCGAGGACGAAATTTACACCCTAGACTACGGCACCGTTCAGATAGCTACAACTCGTCCGGAAACAATTTTTGCTGATGTTGCTATTGCCGTTAATCCAGAGGATAAGCGCTTTGCTGAAGTTACCGACGCAACAGCTACCATTCCGCTTATAGACCGCCCAATCCCCGTAATTGCCGATGCGCATGTTGACCCTGAATTTGGCACTGGCGCACTAAAGGTTACACCGGGGCACGACAAAAACGATTACGAAATTGGCCTCCGCCACAACCTCCCCCAACTCACCGTGATCGACTTTGCGGGCAAAATGATCAATGTGCCTGAAAAATACGCCGGACTGACGGTAGAAGAGGCTCGCGCTGCGGTGGTTAGTGACCTGGAAGCTGCTGGTAAACTCGTACGCCGCGAGAAGATTACCCACTCGGTAGCGATCCAAGACCGATCTGGGGCCGTGATTGAGCCACTCATAACCGAGCAGTGGTTTATGCGTATGTCCGAGCTAAACCAGCCCGTTATCGAAGCGATTGAAAACGAGCATATCAAAATCTATCCAAAGCGTTTTAAAAAGATCGCTTTAGAGTGGCTCAAAAATGAGCATGACTGGTGTATTTCTCGCCAAATCTGGTGGGGCATTCGCATTCCGGTGTATTACAAGACAAGCCATGATGCAGATAAAAAGCCTTACATCATCGCCAAATCCGAAGATGAAGCCCGCGAATACTACGGCGCTGGAAACTACCGAGCTGAAACTGACACGTTTGACACCTGGTTTTCGTCTGGACAATGGCCTTATGCCACACTTATGACCAGTTTGGGCAAAAACTGGCAGAACCACTACCCCACTACAGTAATGGCCACCGCCCGCGACATTCTCCACAAATGGGTAACACGCATGACAATGTTCTCGATCTACAAAACCGGCAAAGTGCCATTTGAGAACGTCTACCTCTGGGGTATGGTAACCGACGAAAAAGGCCAGAAACTTTCCAAATCTAAGGGTAACTATGGAGACCCAATGGAAATTACAGCTCAATACGGCACCGACGCACTACGCCTTGCCCTGTCTATTGGTATTACACCTGGTAATGACGGCAAACTCTCTGAAGAAAAAATCAAAGGTTACCGCAATTTTTGTAACAAACTTTGGAATGTTGCCCGGTTTACAACTTCCCGCCTAGAAGAAAACTACTCTCCTAAACCGCCAGAGCTACACTCCCCTGCTGACCACTGGATTATTGAAAAGACTAACATAGCCATCCAGGACGTTTCACGTCATCTCGATAACTACCGCTTTTCTGAAGCCGGTGAAGCGGTCTATCACCTGCTTTGGAGTGAGCTTGCCGACTGCTACATAGAATACTCAAAACAATCACTCAACCCCGAGGTACTTGCCCACGTTCTAGATACCGTCCTGCGACTAGCTCACCCGTTTGCCCCCTTTGTAACAGAAGCAATCTGGCAGGAACTCCCCTGGACAGACACAAATCTTATTACCGAACATTGGCCGAAATCTATTATACAGACAAATAGCGAACAAGCCAAGAAGTTTGACATAGAGATTGCAGCTATCATCGCCCAAAAGCAAGCCGACTCAGATAACGTGCTCCGCGTGAAACTCGAAAAAGAGCTTCAACTCAAAGCACAACACATCGAAATCATCGAAAAGAAGCTTGCAAACGATAGTTTTGTAGCTAATGCGCCTGAGTCGGTTGTGGCAGCGGAACGTGCTAGACTTAAAGAAGCACAAGCCGCCTATGAAGAACTCCAAGCCGCTCTCATTCAAATCCGACAAGCCTAAGCGCCCTAAACGACTCAAATATATCGTTGGGGGAGTACTATTACTTTGTCTTTTTGCATTCATATTTGGTCGAGAGCCTGCCGCAAGCCAAATGGCAAAAGTCTCTCAATCGCTTCCACAAACTGAGCGCGAGCAATACCTACTCAACCTTTCGGCGGCTAGCCTGAGAACCGACTCTGCCCAGATAGCGATCGCGGAGTTTTACCTGGCACAACAGAATTACGCCAAAGCCGCCCAAGCCTACCATGATGGATCTACCAGCTTACGTGATGAGGCCGCCGCAAACTATGCCGAGGCAGGGAAGTATGACAAAGCCATCGTACTCTATAAAAACCTCTCTAAAAACGGCGCCGACGTACAATATACCTATCTATTGGCTCGAAGCTATATTAATTCCGATCAAGTTAAACAAGGGTGCGAACTCAAGGACAAACTAGGGGAGGGCGATGAAGCCAAAAAACTCCAGCAGCTCTGCGATTTTTCCGAAAAAAAGGACATTTCTCGCAAAGATATCTATGAACTTTCAAGCCTGGGTGCCGACACGCTGGTAGAGAAAAACCTCGTAAAACAGGATCAAAAAACTGCCGAAGATTGGCTGCTCTTAACCCGTGTTTACCAAAAAAGGGGAGATCTGGACCGAGCCAAACAAACAGTTGAAGCTGCGCTCAAACAGCTGCCCTACGACATACAGCTCCAAGACGCCCAAAAAGCTCTCAACTAGGCGCCATGTGAAACACGATTGTTTCACAACATTCTTATGCTCTTCGCACTAGTTTCGTTTTTTAAGATACTTTTTTACTACCGTACATAGAAATTTTTGTTGTAATCCCGTATAATCTTCATCTGTAGCACCTATGGAGAGGTACCCAAGTGGCTGAAGGGGCTGGTTTGCTAAACCGGTAGGTCGGGGAAACCTGGCGCGAGGGTTCGAATCCCTCCCTCTCCGCCATGATGAACAGATACGCGTCTGCTGATCATGGCGAAACAACTCGAAACACTCAACGACCTAGCAAGCTTTATCGATGCACAATACGAACATCTTACAAGCCTGTTTCCAGATGTCTATTCGCACCACGAAATGCTTGCCTACGCCGCATTGTCTAAGCTTACAGAAGAAACAGGCGAACTAGCCGAAGCTGTACTATCGAAATTTCAACGACAGCGAAAAACTAAAGCCCACAAAACAACTTCTATCGAGAAAGAAGCTGCTGATGTAATTGTTGTGGCGCTCCTGATAGCCCATCAGTTTAATATTAATATTCCAAAAATGCTTCAGGCAAAAGTTGAATATCTCGAAAATCGCCGGTCAACTGACGCATGAATTCACCTATTGGGTCAATTTACTTAGATGTAGTAGATGGAGCTCTCACATCTTTGAGCTACTCTAACCAACTAAGTGAAGGGAAGGTTGATGCTGAAGAGCAGCAACTCCAGGAATATTTCTCTGGGAATCGGGTTAATTTTGATCTTATAGTTCGTCCCGAGGGGACGCTGTTTCAGAAACAAGTGTGGGAGGAAATGCAGAAAATTCCTTTTGGAGAAACGGTTACGTATGCCGAGCTCGCCAAAAGGGTAGGGCGCCCAGAGGCCTGGCGAGCAGTTGCCAATGCTTGCGGCAAAAATCCCATCGTCATCATTATCCCGTGCCATAGGGTAGTCGGCTCATATGGCAAACTTGGCGGTTATTCGGGCGGACTCGATAAAAAACAGTGGCTCTTGCAGCACGAAGCCGCCGTACTCTCGAGAATTTCTCGAAAATAACGTATAATCTATGCGTTCCACTTAAAAACACGGAGAGGTGTCCGAGTGGTTGAAGGAACTGGTCTTGAAAACCAGCAGGCGTGAAAGCGTCTCGTGGGTTCGAATCCCACCCTCTCCGCCATTTCAACAAATTATTGCCAGATTATATTCCTTTAATAAATCAAAAATGAGCCACACCCGGAAGAACATTAAAAAGTCAGATGCGATAAGTGTTTATTTTCGAGATGCATGGACATGCCGATACTGCGACCACGCCGTCTTTTTTAGTCCATCTTTACTAATTTTAGAACAAATGAATCCTGGTCACGGATACTATCACGCCCACAATAAGCGCGAAGCGATGATAGATGTCTTCATGAAGAGATGGGCATCAATCGATCATATAACACCAGTCGCTAGCGGTGGCGTAAACTCTTTAGATAATTATATGACCGCTTGCTGGGATTGTAATAATCGTTTTAATTCTCAGCATCCGAAAAATAAAAAAATTAAACCTATCAACATTATAAATAAGGATATGCAGTGGGACGGACTATCAGGAATATATGTAAAATATGGTCTTGACCAAACTTGGAAAAGCTTGATTCTTGCTCATCAAAACATAAATCATAACTAGCCTAGTTTTTAGTGCCCAAGAAAGCTAAAGTGCCTTTATTATCAGAACGCTAAGGAGAATTATTTTATGAAAAAGCATATGCACGGATTTATGGATTTTATACGCGAACAGGGCGTTGTTGGTCTAGCTGTCGGTTTTATTTTAGGAGCTGCGGTTGCGAAAGTCGTATCCTCACTAGTGAGCGACATCGTAAACCCGCTCATTGGTCTAGCCCTTGGCTCCACCGATGGCCTTAAAGCGGCCAGCGTAAAAGTAGCCGGCGCAACCGTAGCCTACGGGAATTTTCTTGCAACTTTGCTAGATTTCGCGATCATCGCAGCGGTTGTGTACCTCGGCGTTAAAATCCTCGGGCTTGATCGCCTCGATAAGAAAAAGGACGACAAATAATATACCTACAAGCGTGAGGGCTTTGCCCTTTTTGAGTAATTGCGAGATAATGGCGATAGGATGCAGCCAGAATCTCCAGCCCCAGAAGAAGAACAGATTGACCCTCAGCAGCCCGATGTAGCTGAAGAGGTGAGTCAGCCAGACGAGGTTTTACTGCAATGGCAAGTTCAGGACACCACGCCCGAGCATAAAAGTACGCTCTGGTATATCATCCTCGGACTCATCGCCGCCGTCATTATCGTTATCGCTATCTTCACTCAGACTTGGTTCGTAATCCCGCTCGGTATCCTTGTGCCTTGGGCGCTATCACTCTATACGAATCGTGGTATTGGCGACCACAACTATGAGCTTGCTACGTTTCACGCATCTGTTGATGGCAAAATTCATGCTTACACCAACTTTAAGTCGTTCTTTGTAGTTACAACAGGAAAACTTACAACTTTTGAGCTGGTGCCAGCCAAGCGCTTTGGACAGCTCGTAACACTCCACGCTAACGATGCTGAAGTCGAGGATGTGTCTGACATCCTTACGTCCGTACTCCCCGAAACCGAGCCGCAAGGCTACGTCGGAGAGTCATTCTTTAATCGCTTGAAGTTTTAGGCCTTTACGAATCAGGAGAAATTAGGTAAAATAACCTCTGCTTTTTGTACCTTACATTTTGTGCGCGCTCGTAGCTCAGTTGGATAGAGCGTTGGTTTGCGGTACCAGAGGTCGCAGGTTCGAATCCTGCCGAGCGCACCATAATTATTTTCTTGTGAATTCGGGAGGGGAATGATCCTTTCTCGATCACACCAGAAAAGTCTGGTAAGTTCATGAGATCCCGCGTGTCCCAAATAGAGGAAGTGAGAGTTAACCGTACTCACGAAAGCGTAAGTCAGCCTTATAGAGTTGAACGACGACAGCCCTATAAGACGTCAAAGAACTTCGCTGCACAGAGGATCGGCAGCTGTATCTGCCCTGCTGGGCTCGTAGAAGCTCGCGGCGGATGCAGCCGTTTCGCACCTTAATACATGCAACAATTCTGGGATCAGCAACGCCCAGACGTTCGGCGACAAGGCCACCCCAGCTTCGGCTTAGGTGTGCTCACAGGGATCGGGGATCCCCTGCATGTCGAACGAATAACCCCGGCATTCCTGTGATGCACACCACTGACACCTGCGGATTAGATACCCGCGCCGTCACACAAGGTGGTAAGGAGGAGTATCGTCCTCTGTTGGTAACCCAGCAACCGCGGAAGTACCAGCGAAACGTAGAGATTGGGGTGCCAGGACACCCCAATCTCGACCAAGCGCTCGTAGCTCAGTGGTAGAGGTTCAGCCTGAAAAACTGACGGTCGCAGGTTCGAATCCTGCCGAGCGCTCGATACCCCCGTAGCTCAGTGGCAGAGCGTCCGGTTCTTAACTCGGAAGGTTGCAAGATCAATACTTGCCGGGGGTGCAAGGCAAATGTGAGCCTTAATCACACGGGCTATAGCTCAGAGGTAGAGCTGCCAGCTGGGTGCTGGTGGTCACAGGTTCGAGTCCTGTTAGCCCGACAACTGACTTCCACCCTCGTTGTTTTTGTAGTAGCGCCGCCAACGCTGCTCTCTGCTCGCAGAAAACAAGGAACGGGGAGTCAGGCGGGGGTAGCTCATGGGAGAGCAACTTGGGTGAAAGCCCGAGGAGGTACGTGGGTTCAAATCCCACCCCCTGCACCACCACACCTTCAGTCGGCGAGGTAAGTGGACCACTGCCTCTAGAGAGGCCTCCATTGGACCCCTCTCGGACCCAGTGGTGCATGCCTTAAAATCAGACTAAGTCACGTGTAAGCGTGGCGAAGACAGTCTGTGGCATGCTCGGGTAGCACGTCTCTCACACAGACGGAGGCCCCGAAAGACAAGCCGACGCTCGGTAAAATCCGGACACCACGAGACGCAAAACGTACATGGAAGACACATAACGCAAGTCCGGTGCCTCATGCCAGCTTCGGCAAAAATGAGGCTAAGCTAGTTGAAGCATGCGACGGCATGCGCTGCATCACACCGAAGCGTGGCGATAGAAGCTCGCCTCGCTGAAAGCCTTC
This sequence comes from uncultured Candidatus Saccharibacteria bacterium, assembly GCA_964646575.1. GTDB lineage: Bacteria > Patescibacteriota > Saccharimonadia > CAILAD01. The sequence continues at coordinate 29,097 of CAZYFT010000002.1, forward strand.
GGGCCGTAAAAGTTGGTGCGGCATCCGCCGGTCGGGGAGCGATCCCCGGCCGGCACTTCTTTTTTTTCACAGTTTGCCCTCAGTCAACAGAATTAGTTATAGTGGCAATAAGATTTTAGTAAAAGGAAAAGCTATGGCTACCACAAAAAACCCTCCTGTTGTTCCGGCTAGCACCTCAACAGCAACCGCGACAGTATCAAATTACCCCGGAGCCTTTGGTCTCTTTAAACCCAGCAGTCAGGCAATTCGACTAGCTTTTGTTCCGCTTCTCCTTATCTACGTTATTCTTTTTGCTATTGGCATCGTAATTGGGCTCTTCAGCGGCAACAATAAAGACCTGGCAGATTCACTTGGCAGTATCCTCAATATCGTCTCGCAAGTCATCACCATCCCGATGTTTTCGTTTATTATTCTCTACGCCGTCCGAGGCACCCGCAAAGAACTCCGCGAATCGTTTGATTACGCCACTCAAAATATTTTGCGCTTCTTCGTAGCTAACCTACTGTCCGCACTTGCCGTAATAGGCGGGCTTATCCTACTGATCATCCCTGGAATCCTGATTGCGATGAAGTTCTCGATGACCAATTACATCTTGGTAGATAACCCAAAGATGAGTGGTACTGAAGCACTCTCCAGAAGCTGGGATATGACAAGGGGCCATATGGGTAAAATTTTTGGCATCATTGGGGTTTCAATTCTCATGCTACTCCCAGTAATCACCATTGTAGGCATCATCGCTACCATTATTCTGCTCGTACTCTACGCTGCAGCCATGCCGGTGCTCTACAACTACCTGGTTGGTAAACAGAAAGCTTAAACAGACTCTCCTAAACCTAGAAAATATGTAAAAATCAGGTATAATATTCCAGTTCGACCTCAGCTATCTGGAGAGGTGCAGGAGTGGTTGAACTGGCTTGTCTCGAAAACAAGTGTGCGGGCAACCGTACCGTGGGTTCGAATCCCACCCTCTCCGCCAGCTCTGTGTCGTGAAACATATTCACGGCAAGGACCTGGAGGTACACATGACCAAACAAGCACATCGACTCGCAGTACTGGTGTCCGGAAGCGGCACGCTCCTGGAGCACATGATTTCTGAAGGTCTTCCAATAGATCGAGTAATCGCGGACAAACCCTGTCGTGGTCTTCATCTTGCCAAAAAGGCAAGGATTCAGCGGATAGAGTTCTTTCGAGAAGACTATGGCTGGGACCAGACGAGACGGTGGAATGATCAGCCTAAGTTCAATCGTGAAGGCTTTTCCTTTGACCTAGCAAGCTCCCTCAACGAGCACGGCATCACCATTGCAGCGATGGCTGGCTTCATGACAATCCTCTCACCGGAGTTCTTCTCTGTTTTCGAGGGGGTGCTGCTCAATATTCATCCGGCGCTTTTGCCCGCTTTCAAGGGTGAGAAAGCTGTTCAAGACGCGCTCGACGCGGGGGTGAAGATCACCGGTACAACCATCCACATTGCCACCCCCGAACTCGATGCTGGACCAATCATCGAGCAGGAAGCGGTGCGGGTTATGGATGATGACACAGTCGATTCACTCCACGAACGCATCAAGCAAGTTGAGCGACCGCTCTATGCCAAAGTGTTGCGCGAACTCCTGGATGAAACTCGTATTCTGCCGTCACATTAGTGGCGGTTTTTTTTATGTAACTGTTATGCTAAAAGCTATGCAGCTCATACGAAAGCTCAAACAACACGACATTATCCCTTTGTGGAGCAATCTACCGTTCTATATTCCGGCTGGCCTCGCCTTACAAAAAGGCCTTATCTGGTACGGCGCACTCATCGCGGTCGCAACTACCGCCTCACTCTATTACCATCATACCGATGAAACAGCTCTCAAAAAAACTGACCGCGTACTGGCCTACTCAGTAATTATCGCCAACCTATACGTCTTACATCTCAGCCACTGGAAGCAGCCATACTTCGCAGTCGCACTGATTTTTGTAGTTATCGCCTTCTACTTCTTTTTTAATGGCCGTGGAGCCAAATACGACCTCTATCACGGCCTCTGGCACCTCAGTTCGGTGGTTATCACCCTTATGTGCGTTTTGGCCTACTAGCGCTTCGCTACAGCCGCTACAAACACCGGCCCTGAACCAGCTAGCTTTAGTACTCGCGCGCACTCAGTAACCGTAGCACCCGTAGTGACAACGTCATCAATAAGAAGTATTCGCTTATCTTCGAGCAATTCTGAATGCTTAGTAGAAAAATTGCCTTTTACCTGTCGCCAGCGCGCCTCGCGGCCAGCACCAACCTGTGGCGTATGAACCGTGCGCGACAGCAACTCAACATACGGCTTGCGAGAAATTCGCGACAGTTCACGAGCGACCAACTGCGGAGCTACATAGCCGCGCTCACGTCTTCGAGACGATGTATCTGGCACAAAAGTAATCAGGTCATAATAGGGAAGTTCTGCCAACGAAAGCTTTCTCGCAAGAACGCTCGCGATATCTTCGCGGCCTTCATATTTCAGCCCTTGGACCACATCTTCAACCTGGCCTTGGTAGTTCCATAAAATAGTTGCTCGCCGCACGCGCGTTCGCCACTGGCAACTAGAACACACCTGCCCATCAGATGTCATTGCGTTGCATAAATAGCATGCATTCTGGTGGTTTTCTAGGCCGCCACTACACGTATTGCACAGCCCAGAACCTTCATCGTTGCATAAAACACAACAGCTAGGAACCAGTAACCTGGAAATAAGTTTCAACAAACTTGCGTTCTCCTGTAAGTTGCCAGTATAATACGTGCTAAGATCAGGTGGAGTAAAGGATAAGGAGTTTAACTATGGCTCGTAAGCACAATCCAGACGAAGAGATTTTGCAGGACGAATTCCTCGATGACACCTCAAGCACTTCTGACGAGTGGATGGGGGAGGAAGAATTTGAAGGGCAGCTTGCCGTCGACGTATATCAAACTAAGGACAGTGTTGTTGTGAAAGCACCGATTGCTGGTGTTCGATCAGAAGATATCGATATCGCAATCTCTGAAGATGTGATGACAATTCGCGGTGATCGTAAAGAAGAAGTGATTGTAGAAAAAGAGCACTACTATGTTCAGGAATGCTTCTGGGGCTCATTCTCTCGATCAATCATCTTGCCTACCTCAACTATTGCCGAGAAGGCTCAGGCCACACTTAAGGACGGCGTGCTCACCGTAACAGTTCCGAAGGTTGTACAAGAGGATAAGGTGAAGAAGATTAAGGTTAAGCCAGTAGCTTAAGCACTAAATCTCTGATTAAAAAACGCCCAATTGATGGGCGTTTTTTAATGCTTACGAAATCGCTTCCAGAGTAGCAGAGAAGCTACCGGTAACAGAGCGAGTAAAATCAGGAGTATCCACGCCAAGATAGTGGGTGAGCATATTGGTGCAGAAGCACCGATCAGCTCACACTGAACACCCGTGCAGTCTATCGGCCCACTCTCACAGTTTTTAAAGTCATAGCTCCACCATATTTGTGACATCACCCAAAACACGGGCACATAGCTTACAACAGTAATGAGATACGCTTTTTTGTGAGGCTTCATTTTCTCGGGTAACTTACAACAATGTCGGTGGCTCGACGTTCGAGATTCTTAACCGCCAACTGTGGATCTAATCCTGAGAGCACGCTTACTGTAGCATCATAAAAGTACCCGTTCATTTCCTTATCGTTGCCACGGTAAAACGTCTGGGCAGAACTTATTTGTGAGGCGAATGGACCGATCATCGCATCTCCATCTTGAGCACTAATAAGGTCTTTTCGACTTGTTGGCCTCAGCGTTTCTGCATTAAACTTCTTTTGATTGTCTTTGGTGGCTGCAAATCGAATAAAGTCCCAGGCTATTTCTGAGTTTGATGAATTTTTATTTACCATCTCAACCCAGTATTGTGCAAAGTTTATCTCTTTCTGATCTTTAATTTGTGGAAGTTTAGCCATCTTAAACTCTAAGCCGGAATTAAACTGCTTTACCTCTGTAGCCTTAAATGGGTAATTTATCATCATCGCCACCTTACCTTCGGCAAACGCCTTCACTGTATAGCCAAGCGTATCCTGAAAAGCGTAGTTCTGCTTCTTAGGATTCGCAAAGCTCGTGTAATACTCCATTGCCTTAGCTCCAGAAGCGTAGCCGCTCGCATCTGGCTGGGCAAACGTGGCCTTGGTTGGTGGCTCATCCGTCATGCTCGCCCCATTCTGCAACATGAGCGCGGACTGGATGTCGACTGACTGATGCACAAACGGCGTACCCAATGCGGCCCCAGATTGAGTAATAGTTTCACCATCTTTCTTGGTGAGCTTACGGCTTATCTCCGTAAACTCATCCCAGTTTTTTGGAACTCCAACGTTTGCCTCCTTCAACAAAGCAGGATTGTAGTACAGTCCAAGCGTAGAAACTCCGTACGTCACGCCGCGAATCTTACCGTCATACAATAATCTTTGCGTAGCCGCATCGACGAAAACATCCTTATATACCTTCTCTGTATACACCGTGTCTGGAGCTGGCGTAGAGTAATCTACATAGCGCGGCATCCAATCATTCAGTACAGAATATATGTCTGGCAAATTGCCTGTTTGAGCCGCCTGAGCTAGCTCGGCGTCGTAACTACCGTAGTCAATATCGCGTATCTCAATCTTTACGTTCGGATGAAGTTTTTGAAACTGATCAATAATTGGCTGCATGTACCGAGCTTCATCCCATGTGCGCCAGTAGGTGAGAGTTACTTGTTTTGATTCATCGTACACGACACGACTTTCGCTATCAGCGGGAGCAAGAACAGCACCAAGCCCACTCTTATCTGATTGCGTGTCGGCTGGACGCGTAGCTAAATAAAGAAAGCCAGCTGCACCAAGTATGATAACAGCAACTGCGCACCAAAAAAGAATTCGCTTAAGCATTACAACTATTGTACCAAACCAAAAACGCCCCGAAGGGCGCATTGGCTTACATGATAAAGCTTTTACTTAAAACTGCGCGAGTACGAAGTTTACAATTGCGTAGCCGAGGAGTGCCACAACAATACCAACCACCGCATAAAGAATGGTGTCTTTAGCAGCCTGGGTGTTTTTAGAATCTCCACCGGAAAGAACATAACGCAAGCCGCCAACTACCAGCATAATAACTGCAGCAACGCCTACGATGTAGAGTAGTATGTTCGTAACACGCCCCACAGCCTGCGGGACTGTTAGGGGACTAGCCGGACCACACTCTACGCCACTGTTCAGACCACCAGCTGGATCACCACACGCAGCCAAAGCACGCCCTGGTAGCTGTAATACTGCGGAGACAGCAGATGCGCCCAAGACCGATACCTTTAAAACTGAGTTGCTAGTAAACTTCACGAAAACCTAGGATTTTTACGCTGCAAACTGACCGAGTACAAAGTTAACAATCGCATAGGCAAGAAGGGCTACAACGATACCGATAACCGCATAAAGAATGGTGTCTTTAGCAGCCTGGGTGTTTTGTGAGCTACCACCAGAGAAGATGTAGCGGAAACCACCAACGATAAGCATAATCACAGCAACTACACCGATCACAAAGAGCATAGTGTTGGTGATTGTCTGAATGTTTGCCACGAGATCAGTCTGCTGATCGTCGCCCTTAGCGGCACTAGCGCCTTCGTTAATTCCGCCTACTGCGGCTGAAGCGTGTCCCGCAAGTGAAGCTGCCACTACGGTATTTCCAGCCAACACGAGTGAACCTTTTTTAAGTAAATCTTTTGCATTACGCATGTTGTTTATTGTCTCCTTGACTACTAATGATAGCTAAGTGGGCGAGTGCACACTACTAGGCACATTCTACTGCAAGGAGAGATGTATCAGCAAGCATTATGGGCAAAATTCTTATGCTTATTTTATAAACAGAAGTAGGTGGCCTAGCGGAACTGTGCACTAACAAAGCTAATAATTGCTGTACCCAAAAGCGCCACGCCAACACCAATCACCGCATACAAAATTGCATCTTTTGCGGATTTTGTCTTGCCCGGGTCTCCAGCTGAAACCACGTACAAGATTCCAGAGACTATTACCATAATTACAGAAGCTGCACCAATAACCCACATGAAGAGCTGAATGCCCGAATTGACCACGCTCTGAACGTTTGTGGCCCCAGCAACAACTGGCAAGAAAAAATCTACTAACGCTCGAGCGATAATAGCAATTACAAAACCGATTACCGTGTAAATAATCGACTGAATAGCCATCTTGGTTCGATCAGGACGACCGGCAGAAATTACAAACATAAAACCTGAGTACACAATCATGACAACGCCAACTACACCAACCACCCAAAGCAAGAAAGTGAAAAGATTATTCACCAACTGGGGAAGTGTGGCTGGGCCATTATTAAATTGTGCCGGCTTATTGGTAGGGAGGGGAAGATTAGTTGCCTCCGCAGCCACAAAAAGCTTAAGACCAAGTTGATGCAAAACGCCCATAATATTACCCCGTTATCACTCTACCAATTAAGTTAAATATCAAACTCACCGAAGCAACTCCAAGTAATCCAATTACCGCATACGTAATAATCTTGCGAGCAGACTGAATAGCTTGTGGGTTTCCGGCAGCGGTCATCATTCTGATACCTCCCACAATTATCATCGTTACAGCCAATGCGCCTCCAAGGAACTGTATGTACTGCCATACCGCAACAATAAGCTCGAGGATGGTGTTCTGGTCAAAGTTATTTAGGTCTACACCCAAGAAGCGTCCACCACCAGTAACGCCGATAAGGTCTAGCGTTACACGAGCAGCAAAAAAGAGCGCAATGCTAGAAGCAGCTAACGTGATGCGTTTCTTACCAGCTTTCAACGCCTCTGGGGAGGCTCCACCGGTAATAACTTGCACCATGCCCAGGCCGATCATAATTGCAAAAACAAGCACCCCAATATTTAAAATGTAGTTTGTAAGGTTCTCTACAATAGATTCAATTGCAGTTTGATTATTGCCTCCAGTGCAAAGTGTAGAAACGAAGCCGCTACTAATAATTTGCCCATCAGCCTTAATATCATTACAAGTGCCTTTAACGGACTGGGGGTTGCTGAGCCTCTCATTTTCGGCAGCCGTACTTGTACCATTGCCAATTGGCTCACTTCGAGCGGGACCTTTAGTTCCTGGAGGAAGATTCTCAACACATAACGTCCCCCGTGTTGTGTCTTGCCGAGTTGTACCAGCAACACCTCCCGTAAGCGTACAGGGTTTACCGGCATCATTTTGTTGATCGGCATAAGCAACCGGAAGGGTATATACATGTAGACTAATAACCAAAAGAATAAGGAATAAGTACGCGAGGCGGCTTTTCATGTCCCTTATTATAAGCGGGTTTGGTATAATTTCGGTAGGGTAATGAATATTCTTTCCAAAAAACTGAATATATTTCAGCAGGGGGCGCTGTTTGGCGTCCTGCTTATTCTTTCATTTTTGACATTTTCACAAAAAGCCGCTGCCGCCTCTGCTCCGGGCAAATGGCTGGATCCCCAAGGTGGACAGTGCCAATGGCTAAATGCAGCGCAGATTAGGTGTGCACCGGTTGCCGGGGCAGCTGTTGCAAACTATGCAGATTACTATTTTGACCCGCAATCCACCCTCGCTGCTGGGCACGCTGTATACCGAGTAAATGGAAATGATGAAAATCTTTCAGATTGGGGATACATCCATATCCTCAGCGATTACGAAGTAGCCCAAATAAGTAACAGTCCAACAGATGCCGTTGGTGGCTACGAGCAAAAACCCATCCAAGATTCTGATAATTTCGCCAATACATCTGATGAAGAAATTAATGGGCGTCTAGTTTGTGGTCCGGGTAATACATCTGCAGATTGTACGTTGGGCTTTACCAAGAACACAACTCAGTCAAAAAACCCTCTTTCTGAAAAAGACTACCTCGCCGCACTTACTATTGTCTCCAATGGAGGAAGTGAGTTCTTTAATGGAAAAGCCGCGGAAGAAGACTGCGCCGAGGATGCTGGCTCATTGGGTTTTGTGTTGTGTCCAATTTTAAAAACAACACGTAATGCTGTGACAGCCCTCATCGGGGACGGGACTGGCAAGGGCTTCTTGGTGGAGTTACTCACTATCCGACCACTAAGCTCCACAAACACTCCAGAACTTTACAATGGCTGGCAAGCTGTGAGAAATATCGCTCTCGGGCTGTACATATTAGTGTTTGTTTTAATTATCTTTGGTAATGGAATCGGTTACGACCCCTACACAATTAAGCGAGCATTACCTCGATTGGCAGCCGGCGTTGTCTTAACATTCGCCTCATGGTGGATCATGCAGACACTTGTAGATCTTTCGAACCTTGTGGGTAATGTTATTCCCGCCTTTGTTGCTCAAATTTCCGGAAATGCCGGAATTGCCGACTATGCAATCGATCTGAATCCTGCCCTTGCCTTAAGTTCCGTAATCCTGCTCATTGTGGTTGCGTTTGTCGCCCTAGGCGCCTTGCTGGTTGGAATTGCTGGTTTAATTATGCGCATAGTTATAATTTATGCGCTTGTCCTCCTAGCGCCCGTTGCATTCATAGCCTGGGTATTACCAAACACTGAAAGCATCTTTAAAAAATGGTGGAAAAACCTCGTTAAGGTACTCATGATGTTTCCAATAGTTACAGGAATGCTATCACTCTCCTTGTTCTTCCAGACTGTTCTGTTAAACACTCAAACCGATGCAGCTGGAAATAGTAATGGTGCCGGCGGGGCAGCAGCGAACTCGGTAACCGGAATAGTAGGTATGCTTGCACCACTCATCGCAATCATCATGATTCCTAAGACCTTTAAGTGGGGTGGAGAGGCTTTCGCTGCGGCGGCTGGATACATGGCCGGAAAGGCCAGTGGGGCTGCCGACAAAGTTGCAAACGCGCCAAAAACTGTTGGTGGCAAAGCTGCCGGGAGCGCAAAAGAACGAGCACTTGCAAGTGACCGTGTAGCTCGTATGACTGGCGGCATGGCTTCCAACAGGCTAGGTCGGCTGGCTGGCGGAAAAGCTGCTATGCGAGCTAGTGGTAGAGCCAGAGGTAGGGTTGTGAGTGAGGCCGAAAGTCTAACGAAGAATATGACAAACGACCAGCTCGAGAAAATTGCTGCAACCGGGACCACAGAAGAAAGAATCGCAGCAATTGGTCAGCTCGCAAAGCGAGGTGACCGTAAAAAACTTGCTAGCCTTGGATCAAAAGATGGAAAAACCGCAAAGGCCTACAATGAAGCAAGTAGTAGATATGCTGGTGATTTTGGAAAGAATGCAGACCTTCGAAGGATTGGTGGCAAGCTAACTAATACGAGCGACCTGTCGGTCGAAGATGCAGCAAACCTCAACCAAGACGCGCTGGCAGTTGGCCTGGCAACTGGATCTATTTCCTACGCAACAGCCAAGTCCATGTATGAAAGCGATAAGGTTAAAGCATCATTGTCTCCTCAAAAAATGCACGACCTCACAACTTATCTAAGCGGGGCAGGCTACAAGGACTCTTCAGGTAAGCCTATTCAGGTGCAGGGTAAGAATAACCGTTCAGACACCGATACTGTGATCGGAACAAGAACTACCGCTGATGGTCGAGGTCAGAAGATTACAGTAAATGGATCCAGCTCACTAAATACGCAACTCAAGGCAACTGCCGTACAGGCAAAAGTTCAATACGATGATCATATGAATGGAGTTGTTGACGCCAGCGGGAATCGAGTACCGATGAATGTTAACCCCGAATCTGTAGCTCTAGATCCTAACACTACAAGCATTGAAACACCTCCTGTAGTTAAGGCTGCACCGAGTGGCTCTATACCCTACAGGGCAGGTAAGGCTGTTGGGCAGGTACGCAGCCAAATGGGCCAAGGAGGTTACGTGGCAGTGCCCGGAGGAAACACCACCAATACTGGGGCCCCAACTCAGCAGGCAAGCCCAGCGCCACCACCGCCGCCACCACCAAGTGGAGGGGCACCAACTTACACCACACCGGCCGGAGCACCTAGGTATACGACGAGCGGTACGCCTGTACCTCCACCTCCAACCGGTAACGTTCCAGTTTGGAGCAACCCTACACCGCCACCGCCAAGTGGAACCTCAGGCAGCACAACACCACCTCCATACACGGGTCCAGCGGCGCCATGGCAGCCAGCCCCAAGTTCACAAACCCCACCTCCACCACCAAGTGGAGGGGCGCCTACCAGCACGAGCGGTGGAGGCACAGTCATAAACAATGTCACCAACGAAAATTCAACGACAAATAACAACTCAACTACCAACAACGTAAAAACCGTTCTCAACAACAACGGCATACCGAGTTCGATTGCGCTTGGTGCAGCCACGCAGCTTGGAAGTGCCAAAAATCGCTTCGGAGCAGGATCAGCTGAACACGACGGCCTAGCCGGTATCGAGAGTAAGCTCAATGATCTGGGTCGTATGATTCAGTCCGGCTCACTCAGCCAAACTCGATTGCGTGAAAACATCCGTGACATCCATCGTGATATCGATGATCTCCCGCCCGGAGCACATGACCAGCAAGATAACCTACGTGGCGTACTCAATAACATCGAACGCAATGCCACCGACGACGAGGCATAGTTATGGGGCAGTATAAAGTCCCTCAAAACGTAGAGAGTGAAGATAGACTCCTAGGCCCCTTAACGATGAAGCAATTCATCTACGCTATCATTGGTCTTGGGTGGGGATTCCTTATTTGGCGTATTCTCTCACCGGGAGGCACGGCTGCAATCCCCATTATGCTTCTGCTCATTGTGCCGGTTTCTGGTTTTATGCTTCTCTTGGCATTCGGCAAAAGGGAAGAGCAGAGTTTTGAGAATTATCTCATTGCCCTCATTCGTTTTAGTGTCGTACCGCGCAAGCGCATTTGGCTGAAAGACGACTTTAAGGGTGAAGTGATTATTGATGCACCACCTCCGCCAAAACCCACAACTCCAACTAAAGAAGATATTGCGCATGTCCACAGCCGCTTACAACAACTCTCACTAGTTGTAGACACGCGTGGACACGCCAAGACTCCAGATGTTCAGCTGGCCGACCAAACAAATCGGGCTGCGGAATTTTCTCAGCGCGTATTTACACCTCCGGAACTCCAAAAACCTATCTTAGAAGGGGGAGTGCAAGAACAAGATGACGTATTAGCAACAACAGAAGCAACAGCCGCTCAAGCGCAAAAAGTTGATGAGCTACTACAAAACCAAGAGTACTCCATACGCGAAGAGGCCATGAAAAAGATGACTCAGGCCGTCGAAAATCCCGAAACTCAGGCCGCCGAAACCCCTACACAAACCTCCCAGCCACCAGCTGATAATGCTATACTGAAAAAGGTTATGGATGCACCTCACCTAAGTGTTGCTCAGGTAGCCCAAGTGGCTAATCGTGGGCAGCTCGCACAAGGTCAGGAAATCCAAATCCAACAATAAAACGTATAAAAACCAAGACAGAAGACCCTCTAAATAACAAAATCTTTGAAGGTTGCTGTCTTTTTTTGTTATGATGATATATTCGTCACTCAACAGCAATACAGTGATGAGGGTGTTCAAAAGTAAAAGAGGGAGAGAGAAGTTCGCATGCCACAGGAGGCTGCCAAAACTCCACAACAAATTGAATATGAGAAATCGATCACTCCTACTAAGGAGTCGAAAGATCAGCGCACCAGCACGCAAAACCACCTGATGTTTACCGAAATTAAGGATGGCATCGTTGTAATGCGTGATGGCTCTTTGCGTATGGTCGTACTTGCGAGTGCGCTCAACTTTGACCTTAAGAGCCCGCAAGAACAGGATGCGATCGAATATGCCTACCAAGGATTTTTAAATGGTCTGCATTTTCCGATTCAAATTATCGTACGCTCTCGCAAACTCGAACTTGATGGCTACCTGGAAAATCTTGAAGTCTTACAGGCAAATCAAGAAAATCCACTTTTAGCCGGACTAATGGAAGATTATATTTACAATATTCGTGGGCTTTTGGAGCAAGTAAACATCATGAATAAAGAGTTTTATGTCGTTGTGCCATACTACTTGGATGTCGCGTCAAAAAAGAAAGATAATGCCGGATTTAAGCTCGCCAGCCTCTTTAAAACTAACACCGACACTATGCAAACCACGGAGATGTTTGAGCAACGCAAACGTGATCTTATTCAGCGCACTAATCTTGTTGCGCAAGGGTTGGCACAGCTTGGTATCCGGGCAGCCGTACTCTCAACCCAAGAAATTACCGAGCTCTTCTATACTGCCTACAACCAGGAAGAAGCTATTAATCAAAACTTAGTGGACATCGAACAAATGACTACGCCAGTTGTAGAACGCGGCGATGCAGATCCAGAGCCATATACTCAGTCTTCCTACACCGAGCCAGTGCCAGATGATTTATATTCTGCGGCCGCTCAAGCCCAACAACCCGCAGCCCCAACTGAGGGAACTACTCCAGTTCAACAGCCTGCAGCTCAGCAACCACCACAAAATCCATTGATTGGAGGAGGGGTATAATGGCGCGCAAACCAAAAGTCGATCCCGCTCAACAGGCCGCCATTGATATGGCTGCAGCTCAGCAACAAGAAGCTGAACGCGCCTATCGCGAGGGTATTCTTACTCTGCGTGACATTATTGCACCAAGCTCGTTTACCATCGAGAATAATTACCTCATTATTGGCACTCGCTATGTGCGCACATTGTTTGTGTACGGCTATCCGCGCACCCTATTTACCGGTTGGCTCTCGCCAATTATCAACCTCGATGAGGTTATTGATATTTCGCTCAATATCATGCCGGTTGAAAGTCGTGTAGTACTTGAGAACCTCAAGAAAAAAGTAGGTCAACTCGAAGCCTCTGTGCAAATTAACGCCGAAAAAGGTAAGATTCGCGATCCAGGACTAGAAGCTGCCATTGGTGACGCCGAAGAACTTCGCGACAAGCTCCAGGTAGGTGAAGAACGCTTCTTCCGTTTTGGGCTTTACATCACGCTCTACGGAAAGGATATTGAGGAACTCGATCTTATTCAACGCAAAATTGAATCCATCCTCGGAACAAGCCTCGTCTACACAAAACCTGCTAGCGTACAGATGGAACAAGGTTTCAACTCGACACTCCCAATTGGCACCGATCAGCTGGGTATTTACCGCAACATGAACACGGGATCACTCTCAACTAGTTTTCCGTTTACTACCGCCGAACTCTCTCGCAATGAAGGGGTTATGTATGGCTTAAACCGCCACAACAATGGACTCGTGCTGTTTGATCGTTTCAGTCTCGAAAATGCCAACATGGTAGTGTTTGCAAAGTCTGGTTCCGGTAAGAGCTTTACCGTAAAACTCGAGTGCTTGCGCTCGCTCATGCTGGGTGCAGAGATCATTATTATCGATCCAGAAAACGAATACCGCACGCTATGTGACGCAGTGGGCGGGAGCTACATTCATTTGTCACTCGCCAGTAGTACTCGTATTAACCCATTTGATATCCCAACCACAGTTGATCCCGAAGAAGCCGACAACGCGCTGCGCGCAAACATCATCATGCTACACGGTTTGCTCCGTTTGATGTGCGGTAAGCTTGAGCCAGCAGAAGAAGCAGACCTGGATGTTGCCCTTATTAATACCTACGCCCAAAAAGGCATTACCAACGATCCGCTAACACATCGCAGCCAGCCACCTGTGATGAGCGATCTGTATAACACCCTCATTACCATGGGTGGAACCGGCCCAGCAATTGCCGCCCGTCTGCGTCGCTACACCGAAGGCACATTCTCTGGTATTTTCTCTCAGCAATCAAACGTCCAGCTCGATAATAAATTTGTCGTCTTCAATATTCGCGACCTCGAAGATGAGTTACGTCCAATTGGTATGTATATTACGCTGAACTATATCTGGAACCGTGTAAAAACCGATCGACGTAAGCGCATTCTAGCCGTAGACGAAGCCTGGCAGCTTATGAAGCACCCTGACTCGGCATCATTTATGTTCTCAATCGCTAAGCGCGCCCGTAAGTATTATCTAGGACTCACAACCATCTCGCAGGACGTGGAGGACTTCTTAAACGACCGCCTGGGACGTGCTGTAGTAAACAACAGCTCATTGCAGGTCCTTCTAAAGCAAGCACCATCCGCCGCCGATGTTGTTGCGGAAACATTCAAGCTAACAAGTGAAGAAAAAAACCGCCTAACTCAGTTCCCGGTAGGAGAGGGGCTATTCTTTGCTGGATCTAACCACGTGGTTATTCGCATTTTGGCGAGCCCCATGGAAGAGCAGCTCATCACCACTAACCCGCAACAACTTCTCGAACGACAAATGCGCGACCAAGAAGAAGCCCAACTACAGGCCGCAGAACCAGCCCCGGAATTGCAACAAACAGCTCCAGAACCACCGGCAACATACCAGCAGCCAGGAGGGCAGGTTAGCTAATGTTTCGCCTGGAGGGTGACTCACAGGACCCGCTCACTAGCTCTCGACACTACAAAGATATTAAGAGTGCCGGTAAGCAGTCCAACACTGGACCTGGATCGATGGCTGACAAGGCAGCGAACGGGCATATAGACAGCCTTTCATCGGCCGGCAAGAAGGGCGGTGAAGCTGCTGCAAAAGGCAGCCCTAGTGCTAGTGGTGCTGCGTCGAAAGGTGCTTCCAGTGCCGGTGCTAGCGCCACAAAAGAAGCCGGAAAAGCCGCGGCCGATGCGGCGGCTAAAAAATCCATTTCTAAGGCCGTAGGAAAATCGCTCGGTAAAGGCCTTAATGTAAAAGGTGATCTTGATGATGTAAAACGCACCGCACAAGAAGATGGTGCGGCTGCTGCGGCTGCTGCGGCAGGTCTAAAAGCTGCCGAAACAGTCGCCTCAAAAGTACCAATCGCATCGCAAGTCGCAACAGCCATTCGGGCTGGCCAAGCTGCCCTGGCTAAAGTTGGTATCAATATTAAGGATCAGTACATTATGTACATACTCTTATTGGTGCCAATTCTTGCCCTCGTGCCAGTGATAGTTTTTGCACTTATTGTGTTTTTCGCCTGGAAAAATCCACAAGCTGTCCTCAAGCTTTCATTTACCAATTTTAAAACTTTTGTTGGTGCAGCCCAGTCACTCGTCATCGAAAACGGAGGTGCCTCAAAGATGGCTTACGAAGTTGAGGCAGGGAGCAATCGTGCAGTCGCAGCTCCGGGTGATGCAGCAAAACCAGAGGAAGGCACGTACGAATACAAATTGGCTCAAATTGACTGGGAAAAGGCAAAATATCAAACCCTCCCACTTGATAGCCGCTGCGTGATCAAAACAAAAAAAGTTGTTTCTGTTCTCGACGGAAAAGAGAGGTCGATTATTGAGTCTGTAGAGCTTAAAACTAATCCTGGTAGGGACCTCCAGGGGGTAGCTCGGTCCAACTGTATTAACAATACCTATCCAATTTGGAATACTATGATGCGCTCACAATTTGTGCGTGATGGCGTCAATAAAAATCTCAATGTTCGCTACGCATATGCCGAACCGCAAGACTCAACTACACTCGACGAATCTTCCGATGAATTCTCAACCACCCTCCGCGACAAAACTCTCACCAGAATATGGAATCGTGGCCAAGCTATCAATAAACCCATTCAATCCACACCTGAAGAGGTTACGGCAAATGATGAAGAAGTAAAACGCTTCTTCACTAACACCCGAAAAGTTCAAAAGTACGCAGAAGAAACTAACATCGCAAAATATAGCAATGAAGTAATTACTTGTGCTGATATGTATGTCCCGAAAGGGGATAGCTACTATCAAAAAGATATCGACAAAATGAATCATGACCTGGCATGCGGCATTAACCCCAAAGATATTCTGCTATATACGACTAGTCCACCCGAAAGCTCGACAAATGATCCTGATCCATCAATCGCCATCAAGCCAAAACGAGCAGCTCTCAATGTAGTTTGTGATCTCTACTATAATCTTCTTGCCCCAGATAGCGATTATGCTCCAGCAGTAGATAAGTACCGACAAAAAGTAAAAGACCGCATCAACTCTGCAGCTGTTGCTGGCTGGCAAGCCATGACATATGCCGATACACACCAAAAAAGATTTATCGACCTTAAAGAGTTGGGGGGAGACTTTTATAAAATTTCCGGTATACAGCAAGGTCAAGAATACAATTATGCCCTAGACTACCGAAAGAATGGAGTTGCGCTCGAACCTGATGCTATCTCCCGCATTGTTGGCTACTACAACAAGCAAGCAGATGCCATTCCAGCCATCCAGCAAGAAAAACAATATCAAGATGCATTAAATCTTATCTTCACATACGTAACTTCAGGGGGCGACGCCTCTCCTTGTGATGCAGCTCGAGATACTGGCGAATTCGATAACACAACCAGCAACGACCCTCAGAGAGACGCAAAAATTAATACTTTTTATAGCGATGTGTATCCTGCATTCAAAAAGGCAATCGCCGGAATAGACTTCTACGCCAACCCATCACAAAGCAAATCCGTAAGCCAAATTTATACAGACCTCACATACGAAGATCTTCGCTTCCGATTAATTCGCATTGAATCTAACGTTGCAACCGCCGGAACAGAAGATGGTCCTCAAAACTTTAACCGTATGAACTTCGGCATGAAAGCCTACACAAACGCTTTTACCCTTTCGATGGGTGGAAATTTCCTTACACAAAATGAGGCTATTAGCCGCGATGAATCGACTCGGGTTGCAAGATACTATGATGACAAAACAAAGGGGATTGCTTGGCGCTTCTTCAACCTTGATAACCCCGGCTCATTTGCAAGTAGGCTTGCCGTAGCATCTACCGATAAGCCCCAAAATATACCTGGAAATATAACATCGACCATCGCATACGTCATGAACCCAATTAGAAATGCTGCGGGAGAAAATGGTACCCTTACAGCATTTCTCACGGGTGAGAGCCGTGTTGCTTCCGCTAGTTCAGTCTACGATTCTTCAAACTTAAAGCTAGACCCGGCAGGTATGCCCGAAGCCTTCAATCAGATCAATCCAATTGAGAATGCGCGCTACATTGAAGGTGTCAAGAAAAATAACCCAACTCTCGCCACCGAACTCGCTGGCTACGATCAGTGCTTTAAAGAGTTTATTCCAAGCCGGTTCCATCTGCTGAATCCACCTCCTGACAAAGTAGATCTCTACAAAAACGTATGTACGCCACTCCTAGACAGCACTGCCACGCGAGATCCAAATAGTCTCATTCTCCGCTACCGAGCCTATCACTTTCATATGCTCCAAGCTGATGCACTCGTATATTTGTCAGATCCTAATAAGGAAGATCCCAACTTCAGTGCGCCAGAAGGCGGAAGTACAACAAATCCTGTTGCTGCCACTCCAGGCGGTGGAACACCCACTAACCCAAGTGGCGATACCTCAGCATTGCAATGCCCACCAGGAACTACCGACGCGGGTATCGGTGAAAAATATGGTGTCGGCCGCGTGCTCATGCACCGACTCCGACTCTGTAATGTACAAGGTATCACCGTAAATGTTTCAATTGCCAATTCGTTGAATGCCATGCTCACCGAGATGAAGGGAGCTGGTATTAATCTTGGAGGTTGGGGTTATCGAACCTTCGATAAACAGGTGGAGCTCAGAACTACAAATGGCTGTCCGGATACCTATAATAGTCCAGCAAGCACATGCGGAACACCAACCGCACGACCTGGACAATCAAATCACGAAAATGGAGAGGCGATCGATTTCACTTCCGGAGGATCAACATTGCGTAGCGGAACTCCAGGCTTCAATTGGCTTAAAGCAAACGCCGCTCGCTACGGGTTTAAAAATCTGCCTTCAGAATCATGGCACTGGTCGATTGACGGGAAATAATCTATGAAAATAAGAAAACTACATCTCAATAAATTGAAGGCTAGATTCGTTAGTTTTACGTACATTGTCTCTACATTGCTTCTTATTGTGACGCCAGCTCAAGCTGCGAGCGAACAGCGACAAGATATCGAGCGCACTCCTTTTTACGATAAAAATGCTGAACTAATTTGTGGGCCATCTGGCTCATCGCAAGCAGCAGGGGGCGGAGGACTTACGGTTGGGGGATCAGTCTACTATCTTGGTGATTCCATAGGTGAAGGAGTTAAGACTCCTCTCGAAAAAAATCTCACAACAGCAGGCTATAAGATAGTGGTCAATGCGAGTAATTCTCGCTCTATCAGTGGTCCGGGAAGAGATGGGTTGTCTGGCTTGGAAGCGGCAGCGAAAGACGCCGCCGTGATTCAAGGCGCTCAAGTAGTAGTTATTGAGCTTGGCACAAATCCAGAGTCGAATGGTGATTTTGCAGGCAATCTTAATAACCTGATCACACAAATTAAAACAGCCGGCCCACAGGCAAAAATCTATCTTGTAGATGTTGCCGTAACGACCGAACAAGCTACTCGACTCGGATCGGCTAATGTAAATAAAGCAATTTATGCAAAAGCCGCAGAGCTCGGTACGCCAGTGATAAGTAGATTTAAAATTTATTATCCTGGGGGTAATCCGGAAACCTTCGAAAATACTGCAAGCCCCTCATTACCATTTGATGCCGCTGGAATTCATAGCCCTAACTCACAAGGTTATGAAGCGCTTGCGGGAGTTATCCAGACCACCATCACTACCTCGAGTGCACTCGCAACACCAAGTGCATCCGACCCCTGTCAGTGTCCAGTTTCAGGGGGTGCCGGAGGAAGCGCGGCCACCATTAACCTTGCCGGTAACGATAATGTTGAAAAAGCATTTAACTTCTTCGTAAGCAAGGGCTTTACGCCACAGCAATCTGCCGGAATCGTAGGTAACCTGATTGCAGAATCTGGTGTAAATCCAAAGCGGGTCCAGAGTACCCCAACCCCCGAAGGGGACCGAGATAATATTACGGTCAACAACAAAACTGGCTACGGCATCGCACAGTGGACTTCTTCTGGGCGACAGCAAGGCTTGGTTGATCTTGCACGATCCCGCGGCATGACTATCGAAGGCGATCTAGCGCTTCAGCTCGACTATTTAATGATTGAGCTTACCGTCGGCTATAAAGATGTATATGACGCTATTAAACTTTCCGCAGACCTTAAGGCCGCTTCAGATGTATTTATGACCAAGTTTGAACGCCCTGCAGATCAGAGTGAAACTGCTCGGCAAAAACGTGCCGGTATGGGGCAGCAGGTACTAGATCTGTATGGCAACGGCGCAAGTGCCAGTGGCGCCCTCATTAGCGGAGCAACAAACTGTAATACCGGAGCAGGGGGACAGGCGGCCGGCTTCGTAGGCTTCCCACTCCAAACCACTAAAGCGCGAATGACCGAGCTAAATGGTGGTCAATTTAAGAATGGAGTGATGGGGCAAGGTGGACATCCATATGCAGCGCACGACATCATGGCCGACCCCGGCACCCCAGTAGCCGCAATTCTATCTGGCAAGGTTGTGCAGGTGGGAACGGATAAGTGTCCGGGTAGACTCATTGCTGTCTGGAGTGAGCAGGCAGGCGTAACTGTTGCATACCTACACCTATCCATCGAACAAACCATCGTGAAGGAAGGTGATTCTATTGCTGAAGGTCAAATAATCGGCTTCGTTGGGCCACCGGCAGCTGGCTGCGGAACCCCGCACCTCCACATTGATGCAAACACAACAGACCGCCGAATAGGCTGCAAGCGTGAAAGTTGTTCTGCAGAAAACAAAGCGCTGTTTCAGGCTGGAAGCGATAAGATTGGGCTACCAAAATCACTTTTCGATAGCTACCAAAGACTACCGTAAAAAGAAAGGGAACTATGAATAAACTCTCCACTCAAGCCAAGCTGATTATCGGACTCTCATTCGTAACCCTAGTATTGCTCTGCGTGATGATATATGTGCAGTTCGTTCAGTTTCGTATTGTTAAATCTACCCCCGATACAAACAACTACCCAAGCACAATGGGCCTACTCGTAGTGGAGTTTAATGAAAAATTAGACGCCAAGGCTATTCAGGATGCATACAATAAAGATGCAGCAAGTGTTATAAAGTTTAGTTTTGATAGCCCAGCCTATATAGAAGTGTATGATAAGACTCTCAAGATAACGATTCAGGAAACTGCTAAAGAAGGTAAGTACAAACTTCTACTTAATAATATTAAATCTGAAGACGGCAGTATATTTAAACAGGAAATTCCTTTTGTCGTAAAGAATATTGCATACAATGACATGCCCGAAGAAACGCAAAAACTTTTTAATGAGTATGCTTCAGAGGGAGAGACTCTGCCTCAAGATCCAATTGTAGGAGTGCTCCCTTACCAAACGGATAAGTATAAAATTAGCTACGTTTTTCCAGAAGAAAATGTTGAGATACCCGCAACAATAACTATTACTATGAAATTCTTTGAGCCAGGTGATAATGCATTACCAGAAACGCCAGCCCAAAGACAGGCTTATTTAAATGACCTCAGAAAATATCGGACCGAAGCGTTAGCCTACCTCAAAGATAAGGGCATCGATATTAATAAATATGTCATAAAATATACGGAGTTTGATTTACAAAACGAATTTCCGTCTGGATACGTCGCTCAACCAGAAACCGAATAATTTACTTTTTAGCCAATACGTATAAATATTTTTTCTAGTTTTTGACCGGTCTTCTTTACGATTTCGCGTTCTATCTGAATTTTACGCATACGAATTTCACTAGCCTCAACTGGATGACCAACAGTTATACGTAATAAACCCTCGTTAAAACTCACCGAATCAACAGTTACTCCAGACCGTCTTTTTATAATCTCTTTAACCATCTTAAAAAACTGCAAGATATCAAACTGCGCATCCAAGTTCTTACGTGACAAGCTGTCGCCAATTCTTTCAAAACTCATGCTTGAGGCCTCGTTAAATCGAGTGTTTGCGCTGGCAACTTGAGCCGCTTATCAATATCGGTACTTGTAATAACTGTCTGAATTTCAGATAGCTCACTAATGAGTTGGCGCCGGCGAGATTCATCAAGCTCACTAAACACATCATCTAAAAGAAGCAGCGGCTGACGACCTTCACTTTTTTGCTTAACATACTCCAGTTCAGCAAGTTTGAGCGCCAGAAGAGCCGTGCGAGTCTCCCCGCGCGAGGCCATACTCTGAATAGGGTAGCCGTCGAACCAAAGCGACCAATCCTCGCGATGCGGACCTACAGTGGTTGTACCCAGAACGATATCGCGCTGGCGAGCCTCTAAAATGCGTCGCATAAAACCAGAGCTTTTCTCATTAAATTCCAGTTTCAGCTCATGCTCTCGTTTAGCAATCCTCGGCACCACCTCGGCCAAAATAGTAGCTAAGTCTGCAAGCAACATTGCTCGTTGCTCCGAAATTTCTTCAGCAACAGGAGCTAGTTGAGTCTCCAATATAAAAAGCTGGTCATCCAACTCGGCGATGGGCGAGCGCTTGTTGCGCCACAAAAGCGAGTTACGCTGTTTTAAAATTCTGCGGAACGATAGAAAATTATTGCGATAATGCTCGTCGGTCTGTGTCAGAACCACGTCTACATAGCGCCTGCGGCGCTCTGGAGAGCCGGCAAGTAGGTTTAGGTCATTGGGCTCAAACAGGACTACAGGATGCCTCCCAAGCAGCGTAGAACGCGAAATCTTAACAGCATTACGTTCAAACTGCTTAGATTTACGTGGCATAAGTCGAGATACTACTCGAATCTGCTCATCATCGTACGTCGCCTCAACTACGTAGCCGTCCTGGTTATGCGCAACAAGCTCTTCATCATCCCCTCGAAATGATCTCCCGGTTGCAGCCACATACATTGCTTCCAATATATTGGTTTTTCCCGTAGCATTTGGTCCAAGTATCAGAAAAACTGGCTCATCAAGAACTAGCTCTAGAGACTCATACGAGCGAAAATGCGCGAGATGCAAACGAGTGAGCAACGATCCTCCTAGCTGCGTAGCGGCATAATCAAATGGGTGTACTGGTTATTTTTATCAACCGGAACCACCACGCATGGATCTAGCTTATCATTCAGTCGCAATTCCACCTCATCAGTAGACATCACTCCGAGTGCATCAATCAGGAAACGGACATTGAGAGATATTGTCGCGTCAGCCCCTTCAAGTTTTAGTGAAACCTCCGAAGTATTTTCGCCAACCTGCGCAGCCTCAGCATGCAACTGTAACGTTGAACCAGAAGCTTTTAATGTGATCGTGTGGGCGCTTTCGCGAGCAAAAATTCCCGCCAACCGAGCCGCCTGAGTTAGTTCAGTGCGAGAAGTTTTTAGCTTAGTAGCGGCTTGAGAGGGGATAATCTGTGTATAATTCGGAAAGTTTCCTTCGATAAGTCGAGTAACGAGCTCTACATTATCAATAGTGACTCTAGCTTCTGATTTACCAAGCTCAAATGTGATCTCGGCCGATTCAGTAGCTCCCGCCAAGCGCAAAACTTCTTGCACTGTACGAAGAGGTAGTATCACTGTAGCTTCATTACCACCGGAAGAAGGAATGCGCATTTCCGCCAGGCGATAACTATCAGTTGCCGCAAAGATAAGCTCATCTGCGGAAGACTTCATGTAAACACCAGCGAGAACCGGTCGAGATTCATCAAGTGAAGCAGCCACGGCAACTTTTGTGAGAGCGTCTACTATCACATCTCTCTTTAGTACTAAGTTCTGCGGAGAGTCAATCGCCGGAATTGCAGGGAACTCCTCGGCAGACATGGCCTGAATCTGAACTTCTGCACCCGCTGCAGCAATTTCTAATTTATTCTCATCTCCAGAAAGCATAATCTTATCACTTTGTAAGCTTTGGAGAGTCTCCAATAAGAGCTTTGCTGGAACGCAGACAACTCCAGTTTGTTCAGCTTTACAGCCAATCGTAACAGTAAGGGCAATCTCTAAATTTGTTGCTGAAAGACTTAATGAAGACTTATCAGCTTTTAAAAGAATATTACCTAGAATAGGTAAGCTTGTTCTTGATCCTACTACTCGGCTAACTGTAGCTACGGCTTTCACTAGGTTTTCTTGTACAACAGATATTTTCATGAGCTGGTCCTTTCTTTAATCTTTAATATATATGGAAATGGTAGTAATGGGTGTTGTGGAAACTGGGGAGAAGTAGTTTTTAGAAGCTCTAGACCTCGAGAAAAATGCCCCCAAGGTGTGTGTGGATGGTGTGTGCATACTGGGTCTGGATGCCGTGGGGATAAGCTGGTGATTGTGGAGAACGGAAGAGGGGGTAGGGATAAGATGTGGAGAATTTTGATGGTAAACCACAATTTGCCAACACTTTTTCCGCAACTTTTCCACGAGGTTATCCGCATGTTGTCCACAGGCAAACTGTGGACAAAAACCGAAATTGTTCAGCACCTTATGCATTACTAGGCCGCCATAAACTCTTGATGGATACGCTGACGAACCTCAACTATCTCTTGGGTGACGGGGTCTTTAGATTGCATGAGGGTTTCGACTTTATCGCAGCCGTGCATGATGGTGGTGTGGTCGCGACCCCCTAAGTGTCCGCCTATTTGAGGGAATGAGAGGTCGAGTTCGGAGCGCAAAATATACATTGCTATTTGACGTGGCAATACAACGTCTTTACTGCGTCTTTTTCCAGATAGGTCATCAGAGCTGAGGCCATAGTATTGAGCAATCTCTTCTATTACTTGTTTGGGACTTGGTTTGCGTCGGCTTCCGCCGGTCTGTGAGGGACCGCCCAGAATTTGGGCAACAATCTCGAGTGATGGTTTTTCGTGGTGGAGTTCACAGTGCATATATACCTTATTAAAACCACCCTCGAGTTCACGAATGTTGGTCGAAATTCTTTCAGCAATAGCCTCAGCAATTTCAAGCGAGATAGAGAAATTCTTTTCCTCGGCCTTAGCCTGAATAATTGCAACGCGTGTTTCGAGATCTGGGGGTTGAATATCTACCACCATACCCCACTCAAACCGACTCCGGAGGCGCTCTTCTAGCTCAGGAATTTCCTTTGGAGGTCGATCGGAACAGATGACAATCTGCTTATTAGCTTGGTGGAGTGCGTTAAACGTGTGGAAGAATTCTTCCTGAGTTGTTTCTTTCTTCTTAATAAACTGAATATCATCCACAAAAAGCACATCCACTTCACGGTATTTATTGGTGAAAGCTTCAGACTTACGCACTGAATCTACAAAGGTTTTATAGAACTCCTCGATGGTGATATACATCAGCTCGAGATTTTTATTGCGGCGAGTAAGTTCACCATAAATTCCCCACATCAGATGTGTCTTCCCGACTCCAGCTGGACCATAGAGAAATAGGGGGTTGTAGTCGGTTCCAGGCTTTTCGGCTACCAGACGAGCGGCTGAGTGGGCTAATCGATTTGATGAGCCCACAATGAAGTTGTCGAAGTTGTACCGTTCAACAAGATGTTGTTTTTGATTGAAAAGATTTGGTTGAGGGGCGGTTTGTCGAGTATTGCGACCCAATGGTTTTCGTTGTGGCTGAGTAGAGGAGGGTAACTCTAATTCTATATCGCTACTTTGCGTATTGGAGCGAATAACGTAATCAATCTTTTCGATACCTTCAATATGGTTGGCGAGGGCATCCAAAATATCATTCTCAAATCGGGCCTTTATTTGAGCGCTAGAAAAAGGATTGGGAACAACTAATACGGCGGTGTTACCTTGAACTGAATCGAGAATAACGGGTTTTACAAATGTCTTAAAACTGTGGCCACTCAGGGAAACTTCAAGTTCTCCAAGTATTGTCTGCCAAATCGAATTTAAGTCAGAGCGCTGTTGCCCCATACTCACCACTCCTTCACATAGCTTTATCTGTATACTACTAGTTTTCCACAGGTCTGCCAAGTATTTATCCACATATCACCCACAATATTCTGAGGAGCTGTGGATATGTGGATACGATGGGGTTGAAATATTGGCAGAAAATAGGTATACTAGTGCAGTTATGAAACGGACTTATCAACCAAAGAAACGCCGTCGCCAGCGAGTGCACGGATTTATGGCTCGTATGAAGACTCGAGTTGGTCGCGCAGTTTTGAAGCGTCGCCGACTTAAAGGTCGGTCACGCGTAGCTATCTAAAAGGTAGGCGACCCATGTTTGCGCGCTCACAGCGCCTCAAAAAAAGCTCTGACATTGCTCGTGTGTATAAGCGAGGAAACAGAGCTTTTTCTGATCATTTAAAGTTACACTTCTTAGTTAATCCGCGAGGCGGAATGCGAGTAGCGGTTGTGGCTTCCAAAAAGCTTGATAAGCGGGCTGTCGTTCGTAATCGGGCAAAACGCCGAGTTCGTGAATTGTTAAAAGCCGAGCTAATAGGTGCGACGTATGCTGGATTTGATATACTAGTAACCATACAGGCGGGCATTGAGGATGTGAGCATCGATGCCTTGCGACGAGAGGTGCAAAAACTTGTTGGAAGGATACGTTGAGTGCGACGAGCTGCACAAAAAGTAATTCGTGGTTATCAGCGCACATTGTCGCCCGATCATGGGGCACTCAAAGTGTTGTATCCGTATGGCTGTTGCCGGTTTTATCCCACCTGTAGTGAGTATGCACACGAAGCAATCGGTAGATATGGGATTGCAAGAGGAGGGGCACTCGCAGTAAAGCGACTAGGGCACTGTCATCCATGGAATGCCGGCGGTATAGATCTAGTGCCCGATATAGAAAAGAAAGGTTAAGAAATGTTCGATACGATTTTTGTTCAGCCATTAATGAATGTTTTGTTCTTTATATATGGCATTATCCCGGGTCACGATTTTGGTGTGGCAGTAATTATTATGACGGTACTTATTCGCTTTGCGTTGTGGCCAGTTATGGCTAAACAGTTGCATTCGCAAAAGAAGATGCAGGCTTTGCAGCCAGAGATTGCTAAAATCCGAGCCGAAACTAAAGGTGATAAGCAGCAAGAGAGTGCTCGTTTAATGGAGCTTTATAAGGAAAAGGAAATTAATCCTCTTGCTTCATGCTTGCCACTCATTATTCAACTACCTTTCCTAATTGCGCTGTTTGCGGTGTTTAGTCGTGCTACACAGGGGATAGAGGTGGTTGCACCTTTACTCTATGGTCCAGTTAAAAATCTTTCCTGGATTCAGCAGGTTATCCAAAATCCTGGTCTGTTTTCGGCTGAACTTTTTGGAATAGTAAATCTTGCGGCTAAAAATAATATCATTCTCGCACTTATTGCTGGCGCTACACAGTATTATCAGGTTTGGCAAATTACTCCAAAGAATGTTGATGCAAATGATCCAAGCGCTGCAGCTAATAAGATGATGACCTGGATGTTCCCACTTCTTACGGCTTGGATTGGCTATACGTTGGTAGCTGCATTACCACTGTATTGGGCGGTATCAAATGGAATTAGTATTCTGCAGCAAACCCTGATTATGCGTGGTGAAGTTGATAAAATGGAAGAAGCCAAAGTGGTAACAAAGGTTCGTGAAGTAGGTACTTCATCCGCAGCAAAAAAGACTAAGAGTAAAGGTAAGTCTAAACGAAAGAAGGGGTAGGGGGATGAAAATTTCTGAAGAGCACCTAGCAAGCGCAAAACAAATTATTGCAGATATGCTGACAGCTATGGGGTTCGAAGAATTTACGGTGTACGAAGATCAGTTGGAGAGTAGGCAAATTCTCTCGATATCTGCAGATAATCAAGCGGTTTTAATTGGTCGTAAAGGGGAGAGCTTGACGGCTTTTCAGTCACTATTTAATGCCGTTTTAAAGCATAAAGATCCTACGGCTCCCTTTATTACAATCGATATCGCCGGCTACAAAAAAGAGCGTATTGAAAAAGTGATGCGGATTGCTGAGGAGACAGCGCAAAAAGTCCGTGACTATGGCCGCGAACAAGAGATGCGACCGATGAATGCATTTGAGCGTCGTGTGGTACATATGGTGTTAGCCGAAATGCCTGAACTAGAAACAGAGAGCATCGGTGAAGACCCTAATCGAAAAGTAATTGTTCGTTTGAAGCAGACTTAGTCGACCGGCGGGAAGTCGAGCGATGATCGATAGGTAGTATAGAATGTATTAGTTTTAGAAACCTGGCCGTTTACTACTATGTCGCGATAGAATACTGTTTTTGATGGCTGAGTTGCGTCATTACTTCCGCTAATAAAGTAAGGTCCGCGAATAACCCCGCTTTTTTCTTTAGTTCCATAAAAACGGAACTTTAGTGTGGTACCAACCATTTCAGTTTGGATAAGTATATGGTGAGATGTGTCGT
Source organism: uncultured Candidatus Saccharibacteria bacterium (assembly GCA_964646575.1). Lineage (GTDB taxonomy): Bacteria > Patescibacteriota > Saccharimonadia > CAILAD01. The sequence continues at coordinate 56,216 of CAZYFT010000002.1, forward strand.
TTCTGAACTTAAAATCTACTTGAGGGTAGTAAATAGTGGCGTCAACGCCTGGAACTCCATAGGGAGCGGTGTAATATTCAACTGCAAACGAGTGATTATATCTTTCAAGGATCGGCAGACCGGCTAGCAGGGCGGCACGAAATGCCGTGGAGCTAACTTGGCAGAGTCCGCCGCCGTACTGACTTTCGGTACGGCCCTCGAGAATGACACGCCCTTCCTTGTAGCCTTGTTCTGGCCCAACTTTTCCGAGGATTTCACCAAAACTAAACACCTGGCCAGGTTTAAGGAGTACACCATTATATCTTTTAGCTCCAACTCGTACATTTGTGAGGCGGTTTGCAGATGAGCCAGGGAAGTATGACACGCCCTCAGACAGGAGTTCTTTAATTCCTAGCTGATCAATGGTTTCGCTGGTTACATCAGCCTTGGTTACGACTACTGTGAGCGGAACGGTGGTTTCTGGTGCTTGGGATAGAATTGTTTCTGAGATAGTTTTCGCGGTGGTATCGAGATCTACAGCGCGACCATCTTGGCTTTGCTGAAATACGGTGGCTCGATCGCCTTCAACAGTAAGCGTGGCATCGACTGCTTTTTGGTTAATGTCTTTTGCAATCGAGTTGAGGTAGCTCTTGATGCGTGATGAATCCATTCCTAATTGAGTGAGGGTTTCAGGTTGTTGGAGGTAATAGTTTTGGACTAAGTCTTGGCGCAGAGGCATAGTGCCATCAGAATAACTGAGCCAACTTAGGAGTTCTTGGGTTGGTACGGTCCAATTTCTCTTTTCAAACGTCAGTGTCATTGGGGTGCGTACATATGGTTCGAGGTTAGCCCTTTTTTCTTCGAGGGCAGAGCTAGTGACTGAAGCTGTTTGAGTGTGTGTTGTTACTGTTATATTGCTTCTTTGTAACCTGGTAACGACATCTGTGTAGTCTCTAACGAAGCCTTCTAAATTCATGCGGGCGCCCGGTTGGCTATCGTTAACTACAAGACTACCTTGTTCTCCAGCCGTATAGCTAGCGTTTTGCACGGGAACAGCTAGGCTCTTAGAAAGCGGCTGCAAAATAGTGTAAAGCTTTGTGGTGTTATATGTGACTTGCTTGTCACTATTGCTATGTATACCTAGCAAGAGTCCTGCCTGATCAGAGAGTTGCTGGAAAGCTTGGCCATTGCGACCTTTTTGGTAGGCTGTCGCTAGGTCATCTTGTATGGCATAGCGCAGTTCAACCTCTGAGGCGGGGATAGAGACTGTTTCTTCCGACGCATCGCTCTTAACGACAATTGTGGAAGATTCGATATATTGCTGAGTTTCTTTTTCTACTAAAGCTTGGGCTTCGGTCTTTGTGAGGCCACCCACATACACGCCGTAGACCTTCACGCCCGGGAGAAATCTACCCTGGTAGGCTAGGCGTAAGACTCCAAGTAAAATAACTGCAAACAAGGCAGCGCCAACAGCGATTAGGAAGGCGATTTGCCAGCGTTTGAGTTGGTATTTTGTGGGCAATGAGAACTGCTCGGATGGATTCATAGTGTGCGTGTATGGCTCCGTAACTATACATAGTATAACTGGTTTTTGTTCGGTGCGCGAATAAAAAATCCCCACGCATAAACGTGGGGCGTGGGTTTAGCTAGCTCTGCCAGCCCAGGCTCCGTCCGCCCATGACCAGCCAGCGTACGGGCCGAAAGCCGTCGTGTTGAGTCCGGTAACGTGGACAGTTTTTCCAGAGCTGATGAACTGACCGCCGCCAATCGAAAGCATGACGTGTCCGTAGTAGCCGTTTTGCCACGACGGCTTGAAGAAGGCGAGAGCGCCAGCTGGCACATTGGTGTCTCCGGCGTGTAGTTGACCGGAGTTGATCTTCTGGTACATGTTGGCCTTGGCGCTGAGATAGCGGCCGGTAGTACCAAAAGCGTTCTCGACAAAGCGCTCGCACAAGTTCCGGTAGCCCATGCTGCCGATCATGCTGCGTGCCCAATTGATGGCACGCTGTTCACGCAAGCTCGTGCAGCTCGGTGCATTCCCACTGACGGGATAGACAGCCGTGTAGGCCTGAGTCATTTCAATCGAAACTTGACGCACGTTGCTCCAGCCGCCAAAGCATTGGTCGAGCTGGGCAACGCTTGAAATTGTGTAACTCCGTCCTCCGAGGACGACATAGGTTGCGGGGCCATATCCTGCCGAATAGTACAGGTTGCGTTCGGTGAGTGGGGCAAAAGGCTTGGCGCCTAGATCGGCTCGCCAGATAATTGATCCACCCTGGAAATCCTGCCGCGTGACACCACTCCACGAATACTCATCGCTGCGTGGATAGCCGAGCCAGCCATCGGCACCCGCTTGCGAGATGAAGTAGTCACGAATTCCGCCATGCACCCCGTAGGTTTGTCCGACAGCATCACCTCGCATGACCAGCGTCCAGCCCCAGCTTCCGTAGTTGAAGTCCTGAGTCCAGCCAGCTGCCCAGCGATGTGAATCGTTGTACGGATAGCCAACCATCTGGCTATTCATCCGCACGACGTACTGCCAGTGCTGACCAACCACAGGGAATACCTGGGACTGGTTGCAGGTGGGCGACATCAGAGCGGCATCACTGAACGATCCGCCGGCGTAGTCCTGCAGACAGCCGTTATTCCACCAGTGTACACCGTTTTCGGCAGCACCAATTGTGTTTCCCCCTCCGATGCGATTGTAGGCTGCTGCCCAAGCTACGCCTGAGCCACCCTCACCTACAGTGGCGGCTCCTACAGATGGAGCTGCCAGTACCGCGAAGACCGTGCCTATGAATACTGCGAGCAGTACCCGTAGGCTCACCCTCCAGGTCTTTGTGTGTGTCGCCATCGTTCACTCCTTGTGACTTGCGAATGGGACCACTCCACCATACTGAGATAAGCGTTTTATCTGCAAGCATGGGCGACATCAGGAGTAAATAATCGGTATAATAGCTGTATGGCACGAATTCTCATTGACGGCCGATGGATGAAAGATAGCGGGATTGGTCGCTATGTAGAAAACCTCACGCTTGAAGTCGTTAAACAAGACACGAAAAATAGCTATATTATTCTGGTAAAAAAAGGTGAGTCGGGATGCCTACCGCTTCCAAAGGATAAGGTTGAGTATATTGAGACCGATATCGCCTGGTATACCCCTCAAGAGCAAATTGCACTTCCTAAAATCATTGAAGCCCATAAGCCGGACTTAGTGCACTTCACAAATTTTAATATTCCACTTGGCTATCGAAAGCCATTTGTGGTCACGATTCACGATCTCACGCTTTTAAAATACAAAAGTATTCGCGGGGGATTACTGGCGCCCTTTACCTATCGGCTGAAAGACGTCGTGATGCGCCATGTGCTTAAAACTGCCGTAAAGCGCAGTAAGCTAATTTTTACACCGAGTAAGTTTGTGGCTGAAGATGTTGCTCGACAATATCGCTGTGATCTAGATAAAATCATCGTTACGCACAATGCCGCCGATGGTCTGGCGAAAATGGGTCGTGTGAATCTGGCAAAATACGGCATTGATAAGCCATTTATGTTGTGTGTCGGAAATCCTTATCCGCACAAAAATATTGAACGTCTTTTAAAGGCATTTGCACAGCTCGTAAAAAACGAACAAGCTGGCTATCAGTTGGTGGTTGTTGGGCGAGATAATGAATTTATGGCTCGCCACAAAAAACTGGTAAAAAAACTAAAGCTCGAAGATCGAGTGGTGTTTCCTGGTTATGTGAGTGATGAAGAACTGGCTGGCATTTATCAAAAGGCCAGTCTCTACGTGTTTCCATCTCTTTCAGAAGGGTTTGGTATTCCTGGCTTAGAAGCTATGAAATATGGCGTGCCGGTAGCTAGCTCTAATGCTACCTGCCTTCCAGAAATTTTAGGCGATGCTGCTATATACTTTGATCCAAAAAATACGCAGGATATCGCGAAGGTTATAGGTGGGCTTATGCATGACGATGCACGCCGCAAGCAGCTCGTGAACCTAGGTTACAAACAAGTGAAAAAATATGCTTGGGGCACATCCGCCAAAGAGCTTATTCGTGGCTACAACAAGGCGCTAAAAAGCTAGCGCGCAACTTCGTTTTTTACTGCCTCCCACATTTCTGGGCGGCCCTGGGTTTCTTTCAGCCAGTACCACCACTCGGCACCCCATAGATACATAGTTTTTATTTGGGTTTGGCGAGCGTAGGTGAGATTATCGCGTAGCTGCTCGGGATTCATTGAGCGCTGGGCTTCTTCCCATCTGAGCTCTTCGTTACCACGTGATCCCCAAGCCTCACCTTGTAACTCATGAATTGTGACTCTGGTGCCACGATACGTCTCGATAAGTGCGGCTTTCCAGAAATTATAGATGCCGGTTTGAGGATAGACGTAATAGCCAAACACGTTGTTGTGCACCACGCGGTACATCGAGAAGCCAAATGTTTCGGTACTTGGACCGAGGAAAGGCAGGCCATTTTGGTTGGATTGAGTGAGCTCGATAGGTCGTGAGGGGTCGAGCGTGCGCACGGTTTCTATTTCTCGAACGAGCGCTTCGTTGGTAAGGTTTTGTTTTGGGCATTCGCCAAAGGTCTTTAAGAGAAATTCATTTTCCACCTGCCAAGACTCCACGGCCGAGCTGTTTTTATAGCGATTCACAGTTTCACGAATAAGTGAGTTGGTTTTTTCGGTAACCAACTCGGAGTTATTCTCGTCGAGCCACCCTGGATAAAAGCACTCTGGCCAACGAATAACCTTTTGACCAACAACTATTTTAAGCTTAGCATTACGCTCTTCGGCTTCTTGCACCATAAAATCGAGTTCAGAAAAATCATATTTACCAGGAGATTTTTCTATGCGATCCCAATAGGTAGCGACCCGGATGTGCTTAAAATTGAGGTCATCAAGGGTAGCGATATACGCGTCTCGCCAATTTATGCCAAATCGATCTGCCTGTACTTGCGAAAAGCTTACACCGATCACTTCAGCGTTATCTTTGTGACGTAAGTAGAAAATGGACATCATGAGTAGACTTAATACAAATAGGAGTCCTATAATCGAGGCAACGAAAGGCAGAGCTCCGGCCAGCCATGTAAGTTTTTTGGGTTGCTTTTTCATTACTTGTAGCATAGCGTGAGAATAGCGCGTTGGCGAGCCACAGCATTGACGTCATATCTGTTGCGTCGTATAATTATGCGGTCGTCTAGCGCCGGTCACGTGCCGGTTGCTAGGCGGCAACCTTCCGGGGTAGCTCAGCGGTAGAGCAGTTGGCTGTTAACCAATTGGCCGCCGGTTCGAATCCGGCCCCCGGAGCCATGAAAAAAGTCAGACTTTTTGGTCTGGCTTTTTTCATGTTTTCTGTGGAGCGAAATCAAACTAATGTATGGTAAAAATACAGATATCCTTCAGGCTGCCGGAGTTACTATTTTATGAGAGAATACGTACATGAAAGAAATGCAGTTCAAGATTGAAATTAATGCCCCAAAAGAAAAGGTTTGGCAAATTCTGTGGCAAGATGAATCCTTGCGTGACTGGTCTGGTATTGTTGATCCAGGTACATACATGGTGGGTGAACTAAAAGAAGGTGCGACTGTGCAGTTTAATTCAGCAGAAGGATATGGCGTAACAAGCTTGGTAGCGGAATTAGTCCCTGATGAATTCATCCTATTCAAGCATCAGGCTGACACACAGGATAGCGGTAAGCATAATCGTGATGAGCAGTGGACGGGTGGCCAAGAGAGCTACAAACTTACCGAAAATCATGGGGTTACTGTTTTAGAAATGAGCCTTGATGTGCCGCCTGAGCTTGAAAAGATAATGAGTGCTAGCTACCCTAAGGCTTTGGGGCGAGTCAAAGAATTATCCGAAAGTTAATCCGTGGAAACCTTCGTTCTTTTGGAGTCTCACCTGGATTGTGATGGGGATTATATACTGAAAATATGAAAGATTTTCTCAAAAAATACAGAAGGTTACTTGGGATAATTGGACTCTTTATTGCATTGTGTATCGCATCAATCTACTTAAAGGTTGTTCCAAGAGAAGCGATTGAAACTGAAGGAGTACAAAAGTTCATCCTGATGTATAGCCACTCTTTAGGGTGGCTGCTGCTTGGTTTAGCTAGCATATTGTGGGCGCTGAATCGCACTATTATTTGGGCAAAATACCTATCCTATAGCGCCTTGCTTGTGTATATAATTTTTGTTCTTACGTTAGTTTCCAGTAGTTAGATTCAATTTTTCAAGTTAACAGGGTGGTAGCAGCCTGAGGATTGCACCTATCGGTTCTTCTTATCGGGGATTATTTGTTATTATGCATGCATGAATATAAGTCATTCACTCCCAGAAAAAATCGGTAAACCAGCCACGCGGGCGTTGCTTGGCGCCGGAATAACTACCTTGCAGCAAGTGGCAAATCTTTCTGATGAGGAGTTACTCAAGCTACACGGCGTTGGCCCGAAAGCGGTTAGAATTCTTCGAGAAAATCAGTGAAATATATAGCTCTTCTTCGTGGAATAAATGTGGGTGGTAATAACCGTGTGCCGATGGCGGAGCTAAAGACCTGTTTTGAAAAAGCTGGTTTTGAAAATGTTGTCACGTATATCAATTCCGGCAATGTGATATTTGAATCGGACGAATCTAGTCTGACAAAACTTGTAGAAATTTGTGAGACTGCAATCGAGAAGCAGTTTGGTTTTCGAGTGGTGTGCTCGGTAATATCGGCGAGTGATTTACGCGATGCGGTTAGCCATGCACCAAAGTGGTGGAATGTGGGTGATGCAAAACATAATGCTATTTTTGTAATTGCTCCCAAGACGGCTCAGGAAATTATGCAAGAAGTCGGTGAGGCGAAACCTGAGTATGAAAAAGTTGCTGCCTACGGGCAGGTTATTTTTTGGTCAGCGCCACTTAAGACGTTTGGTCGCACGCGCTACAATAAGATTGTAGGCACTCGAGCATATCAGTTCATTACAATTCGTAATGCCAACACAACACTTAAACTAGCAGAATTAAGTTTCTAAGCAATTATGTTGATTTGAATTTTTGGAGTAGAATGACAGCATAAAAGTGGAGGTGTGTATGGGAATTATCTTATGGCTAGTATTCGGTGCGGTTGCTGGATGGCTGGCGTCGCTTATTATGAAGACTGATGCCGAGCAGGGTGCAGTAGCAAATATTATTGTAGGTATAATTGGGGCTATGATTGGTGGGTTTGTATTTAGCCTTTTTGGAGGCGCAGGAGTAACAGGCTTTAACTTGTACAGCCTATTGGTTGCTACGGTCGGTGCGGTAATTGCCCTGGCAATCTATAAAGCACTACGTGGCAAGAAAAATACCGAGGTTTAATCGTTTGCCTAAGCTCGAAAGCTAGCTTTTCGAACGTTTGGCGAGGATGCCTTTCACCGAGGGGCTAATCTCTTTATCGGTGCGGTGAATACAACCAATCCAACAGCAGGGCCGGCGTTTGCCTTCTTGAATTTCAGTAATTGTGCGCTTGATGTGATTCTCTCGCGTTGCAGCTTGTTTTACAGAAATATTCCAACAGATAAATTCGTTGCGGGCGAGAGGTGTGAGGCTCTCCCACGCATCCACAGCTGCAGGAACAGCGAGTAGAGCCTTTTTTAGGTCGGCCGGCAACTCATGAACGGTGCCGCCAGAGATGGTTTTGGTAGTCATGTGTTTATGGTACATCAGCATAGGCTAGGCCGCCAGTATCTCCACTCAACGCTTAAGCTTGCTGTTCTGTGAGATACAGTAAATAATTACGCACAAGTGTACCTTGAGCGAACGGAAACGACATGCAAAAATATACCCCAGCTATGCAGGCCTCACTGACGGCTCCCCCTGTGGGAAATTTTGTTGAGGGGCCGACTGTGACAATCATGGCGATGTATCGCCGCGGGCTGTGCTACGAGGTTGAGCGCATTGATGGCGGAAGACAGCGAGCAAAACTCACCTATAAGGGTCATGAGGCTCGGGTGGAAATTGCGCACACTAATGGTCTGGATCTGTTGAAAATACTCCGAGAAGCACGCACGAAGCGAATTGCTTCTAATGGCAGTCGCAGACTCCATCGAGCCCGCCATGGTGCGGAGATGGTTGCAATAAACCTGGTGGGTCGAGAACTTACCCCTGAAGAAAAACGATTGGTTTCTGAGGTGACCGAACGAGTTATCGATGTCTTTGAAGAGGGAACAACGAGAATTCTTATTTGTCCGCAATGCAATTTTGTTGTTGGTGGAGATGGGATTGAAACTACGCCCTGTCCGGAACATGGCTTGCGGCAGTCTTTCCCATTTGGCTTCGGTGTTACTGACCTAGCAGTCAGGTATTGCTCGCCGTGACCATCTTTAGCCCTAGGCAGTGCTTGGGGTTTTTCTTTTGACTGAAAATCTGTATAATTCCATGGAATGTATGAAATAGCGCCACCAAAAACTAGGCACTAGCCGCCCGTAAGGGCGGTTTTTTTATGCACTCACACCGAACCTTCCAAAAAGGAGATGTATGATTCTGAATCGTGTAGAGATTAGCGTTGTTTTTGAGCAGCGCGAACAGCACTTTGCTCAATTGGTGCCTGGCCTGGAGGCGCATTTTGCCTTGCAATGCCTGATGTGTGGAAAGATTCATCAGCTTACCACCCCTATGGTGTACAAGCTGCGTGCCGATGAGGTACCGCACAAGTATATCCATCAGATCAAGACGGTGATCATGCAGACGCGTAGTTGCGAAAATTGCGGTCTGCTTTCAACCTTGCCAAAAATTGATACAGATCGTCTGCTCAAAGCTTTGCAAAAGACAATCACGCCAGAATTTATTACGCTGCATAGCCATGATCAACCGCCATTTTTGGCTCAACGACTCTTTGAGCGTATGCAACTTGTTTAAGCTCCTAGGGGAGCGGAACTCCTCTGGGGGTTCCTTATTTACGCAGTTGAGATAGCGCGCTGCTCCAGGCAACTACTTCTTCGGCAACTTTTTTGAGCTGCTCAGTATGCTCTTCAGTTGGCTTAAACGTAGAATAGTTTTCGAAGTCGGTGCCAAGATAGAGCAAAACTTGATCACGTACGTCGGCCATATGGAGTTCACCCGCCACTTGCCTCCACTGCTCAATAGCGCGTGAGCCACCGGCGGCACCATAGCCAATAAAGCCAATCGCTTTATCGTGCCACTCGTGGTTTAAAAAGTCGACAGCGTTTTTGAATGCACCCGGAACACTATGGTTATACTCTGCAGTAACAAAGATGTAACCGTCAGCTTCAGCGATCTTAGCCGACCACTTTTTGGTGTGATCCTTGGTGTATTGCCCCATGAGTGGCGGCATAGGCTCGTCCAGCAGGGGCAAGTTGTAGTCGGCGATGTCGACGAGTTCAAACTCTGCGTCCTTAAAATCCTTAAGGGTATCTACTGTCCATTTGGCTACTTGTTCGCCAGCTCGACCAGGGCGAGTGCTACCTAAGATAATTTGAATTTTCATATTTGTGCCTCCATTGCTATAATATGTATAGTATTAACACTATCTATACTATATAAAGTAAAGTAACTATGCAAGATAAAGTTATGAAGAATCCAAGAATTGAGAAAAAACCGGGTTGTGTCGCTGCTGCAGCGGCAATTATGGGTAATAAATGGACTGCGTTGATGATATTGGAGCTAGCTTCGGGAGAAAAACGTTTTTCTGAGATCCAAGCCCATTTGCCTGGCATGAGTCCTCGCACGTTGTCCCAGCGGCTCGATGAACTGGAGGCTACAAAAATTATTACCAAAAAAAGTTTTGCCGAAGTTCCGCCTCGCGTGGTGTATACACTCACACAAAAAGGGCAGGACTTAATTCCAATTCTAAAGAGCATGGCAGACTGGGGGACAAAGTATCACCAATAGGAATTTTTCTACTAAAAATTATAGGGCAATGCTAGTCAAATCTGTAAAATAGAGTACATGCGCTTTTCTTCAAAAAAATCTCGACTCCTGCATCTCGACTTTATGCGGGGGATTTTTTTGTGTGTGATAATTATTGATCACCTACAAAAGTTCCCGGGCTTTTTTGAGCTATTTACTGGCAGGGGAATTTTGTGGGCGTCCGCAGCCGAGGGCTTTTTCTTTTTATCGGGAATACTTTTGGGCTTGGTGCGTGGTCGGCGTGAAGTCACGCAGCCGATGGGCGTGGTGGCAAAAAAACTCTGGGGAAGGGCTTTGCTACTCTATCTGTGGAACATTGCTCTCACGCTGTTTTATACATTGCTCGCCATGGCATTTTTCGATCAGGTTGGTATTAAACCTGGATTTGCGCTTCCTTCTTCTGTGGTAAATCTTGTCAGGGAGACACTGACGTTTAAGTACGTGTATGGTTGGGCTGATTTCTTGCAATATTATGCCGCTTTCTTGTTTGTGAGTCCTTTGGCGATATGGTTACTACGTAAGAAGTATTGGTGGCTCGTGCTTGCATTATCGCTAGCGGTTTGGCTAAAGAGTGGCCAAAATTTCTATTTGAGTTGGCAGCTACTTTTCTTTAGTGGGGCCGTATTTGGGTATTATGTTGAAGATATACATACTTGGTACAAGAGTTTAAGGTCGGGTGTTCAGAGGCGGCTGCGCTATCTAGCAGTAGCTATTGCTGGAATAACGTTTGTCGTGAGTTATGTGTTTGTGATTGGTTCAAGCTTTTTAAAAAATCACCAGATATTGGCCTTTTGAGCTTTGTTCCCACTAAGCAGTTAATTGAGCTAAACGAAAGATTAGCCCCTGGTTTTGACAAGACAAGTTTGGGGGTTGGACGAGTGATTATTTTTTATGTTTGGTTTTTTGCTCTGTATTTTATGGTGAAACGATTTGCTTGGATATATGAGAAGAACAGGATAGGTCGAGCCTTAACTATGCTCGGTCAAAACTCACTGTATGTATATATTGTGCATAGTCTTTTGGTGTTTAGTGTGAGCTTGGTTTGGCCCAAGAGTACCGGGTTGATCGGTAATATTTTGATTGATGTTGCGGTGATTAGTACGATAGTGTTTTTGGTGCGCAAACGGGTATTTTTCGCCTATATTCCTCGGTAGAGAAATAGGACCGCAAGAAGAAAGTTGTGCAGGCGGTGAGGCCTGCCTTTTTTCTTGCGGTCCTAGGTGTCGAGGATTTGTGTCGAACGCCTTCGACTGGCGCTAGGTGCTCCGGACTTATTGCCGCCATTTCTCGTTGGGGTTTGGGTTGGTTGACGTTTGGGGCGAGAAATTGTGAGTGGCAGCTTTTTACCGGTGGCTTTGGGTTCAGGCTCGGGTAGTAGCCATCTCAACGTCAGTCCATCTTGTTACCCATAGTCAGGTAGTATAGGTTTCCTGGTTAAATATGTCAAAGATTTAGGGGTATACTGAAAAGTAATAAGAGGATTTAGTATGGCAAAAGTGAGTGTATATCTAAACTTTATGGGTAAAACCGAAGAAGCATTTAATTTTTATAAAGATGTGTTCGGTACCGACTTTATTGAACCGATGCAGCGTATGGCAGATGTGCCACAAGATAATTCTCAACCACCTCTTCCTGAGAATGAAAAAAATATGATAATGCACGTGGAGCTTCCGATACTGGCTGGGATGAGTCTCATGGGTACAGACATGCTCAAATCTATGGGGCACAAGATTAAGTATGGAAATAATATGTCGATTAATTTGATGCCCAATACTGAAGAAGAGACACACCGTCTGTTTGATCGATTGTCGGAAGATGGTAGTGAAGTGATGCAGCTAGAAAAAATGTTCTGGGGCGATCTTTTTGGATCTTGCGTGGATAAGTATGGAATCCGCTGGATGTTTGATTGCCCAGCGCAAAAATAAGGAGGAGCATATGGCAAAGAAAGAACCAAGAATAGAAATTAAGGCCGACATCACGGGGGCTGACGAGCTTAAAGAATGGTTTAAGCAGGAGTCTAAAAAGAATACGGCTGGACACAGTACAGGTGGGGCGCTGTATGGACTCGGCTTGATTGGCTCACTTGTATATTGGCTGCAAGCAGCTACAAGTTTTGGGGCGGTGATTACGGCAGTTCTTAAGTCGATCGTATGGCCAGCCTATGTCGTCTATAAGCTTCTCGAAAGTTTTTACGGATAGCTTATGGCGATTGCACCGGTTTGTGATTTGTGCCGTGAAGAACTGAAAGATTTTGGCGCATTATTGTTTAGTCCCCCTAATACGCAGTCGGAAGTAAAGAAATTTCACGTCTGTAAGCCTTGTTACAAAAAGCTGATCACAGAATATAAGCTGGAAGATATTCGTGACGAAAATTAATGTTCACGAGCTTGGTCATATTGTGCTGTATGTCAAAGACTTGCAGCGCTCAACTGAGTTTTATGCCGAAATTCTTGGATGGAAAAAACTCTCCCGCCAGGCAGGCATGCCGGCCCAAGCATTTTCTAGTGGGCGCACGCACCATGAGTTACTGCTTATCGAAGTGGGTGATATGGCAGCTGCAAAGCCCGAGCATCTTCAACTTGGTCTGTATCATTTTGGACTCAAGATTGGCGATACTGACGATGAATTACTCCAAGCCATTGAGTTTTTGCAGGCAAAAGGAGTAGCTATTACTGGTACCGCCGATCATCACGTTACACACAGCGTATATATTGTTGATCCTGATGGTAATCAGATTGAGCTCTATATTGACGTGGCTGATGCTAACTGGCGCGAAGACGAATCGCTTATCATGCAGCCAACTCGTCGTTTAGATTTATGAGATTAAAGCTGGTCCGACACTGTATACTGAGAAGTCTATGAATCAGTCACTCGCATTAGAAATTATGCTTGCTGGTGAGAGCGCGTTACTCACCGGTGCCGCTGGCTCCGGTAAAACATATGTGCTCAATAAGTTTATTCGTCTTGCGCAGCGTGAAGGAAAAAATGTGGCGGTCACTGCAACAACTGGCTTAGCAGCTACACACCTTGGCGGCACAACAATTCATTCTTGGAGCGGCATGGGTATTCATAATGTATTGCCACCCCGCTTTGTAGATTCTCTGGCGCAGTCACGAAAAGATACTATTAGTGCTGCGGATATTTTAGTAATCGATGAAATCTCGATGATGCACGATTATCGACTTGATATTGTCGATGAAATCACCCGTAAAGTTCGCGGTAAAGATGAGCCATTCGGGGGTCTGCAGGTAATTTTATGTGGAGATTTCTTCCAATTACCTCCTATTAATCGTGATGGCGAGCGGGCCGGTGGATTTGTGGTGAACTCGCAGGTTTGGCACGAGTTGAGCCCTGTGGTCTGCTATCTGGATGAGCAGCATCGACAAGAAGATGATACGTTTTTGGATATTTTAAATGCCATGCGTGCTGGAGATGTGCGTCGACGTCATGTTGAGCAGCTTTTGGAGCAGAAAGATGCCGAGCTAGGCTATGGACAAGAAGTGACAGAGCTCCATACTACCAATGTTGATGTCGATAGCTTGAATGCTCGCAAGCTTGCCGAATTAAAAAAGGAGCCGCATCGATATGAGATGCAAACTTCTGGGAAGGCCAATTATCTTGATACGCTCAAACGATCCTGCTTAGCTGTTGAGGATTTAGTTTTAAAAGAAGGTGCACTCGTGATGTGTATTCGTAATAGTCCGGATAAGAAGTATGTGAACGGAACGCTTGGCGTGGTTGTTGGCTTTGAGGATGAAACTGACTATCCTATCGTTGAGCTGCGTGATGGTCGTAAGATTGTGCTTGAACCAGCCACGTGGGAGTTGCGTGATGGCGATAAAAAGCGTGCCTCTATTGTGCAAATTCCTCTGCGTCTGGCCTGGGCAATTACCGTACACAAAAGCCAGGGGATGACGCTTGATGCTGCTCGAGTTGATCTTAGGCGAGCTTTTGTTGAAGGCATGGGGTATGTTGCACTATCCCGGGTGCGTAGCCTGGGCACACTCAGTCTTACTGGTATGAACTCGATGGCAATTAAGGTGAGCCCTGAGGCGGTGGCAATTGACGGTGAGTTGAGATTGCGATCGGCGGCTGATGCGGAACGGTTTGGGCATTTACGGGCCGCAGCTGCTAAGCGTGCGGTAGAACCGGAGGTTTTGGATGAGGTAAAAAAGCCGACTTCTGCCTGGGGCGAGCGACTTGTGGCTATCCGCGCTGAGCACCCCAAAGCTTTCACGCCCTGGAAGTCCAGTGACGATGTTGAATTGAAGCAGATGTATGAAGACGGCAAGAGTATTGATGTGATCAGCAAAAAACTTGGTCGTCAGCCCGGGGGTGTGCGAGCACGCATTAAGAAATTCTACGGAGATGATGCACTTCTGGCGCGCAAGTGATACTATCAAGGGCATGAGTAAGAATTCACACGCTAAGCACGAACACGCGAAGCACGCTCACGTGAAAAATATGCAAGAAGAAGCAGTTATCGAACCAGATTTCCCGCAGGAGCACCGAGCTTTAATGATTGCAATCTTAATTATCTTTACGTTTATGAGTACATTTGTGTTTGCGCTGTTCTATATTTTTGGCTAACCATTTAGTATTTCAAATACAATCAGGCAAGAACTGGTGATGGCACCAGCCAGTGGTACCCAACGGGGAACCCTAATGTGTGATTTATGTTTTTGGGGGCGTCCTTTTATTACAAATAGGGATATGTTTACCAAAACGAATATACTTAATACCACTAGACTTGTTGCTCGAGCTAGAACTGTGAGTGGTAGAAATACTGCTGCGATCATGGTTACCCCTGCAATTACTAGGGTTGCGGCAACTGGAGTGCGAGTACTGGCGTGTACCTTAGCAAACTCCTCGCGGATCCAGCCGCGCTTTGCCATACCATAAAGCATTCGTGACCCCATAATGAGATGCGCCAAGCCACCATTAATTGCAGCCGATATGCCGATAACGGTAATTATAAACGCAGGTGCTGTGGTGAGTTGTGAGAATACGAGTGTCAGTGGGGCATCGCTACTAGCAAGTTCGTTTGGGGCAAGTGTATTCGTGGCGATAATCGTTACAGAGATATATAGCACAGTTGCTGTTATGAGTGCGATGATGATTGCAAGAGGCATGGTGCGTTCCGGTTTTTTTACCTCTTCTGCAACATTTACCATATCTTCAAATCCGATAAATGCGTAGAAAGCCAAGAAGGCGCCAGCCAGTACGCCGGCAAGTCCGTAACGGGGGTCAACAGTAAAGGTTTGGGTGGGATTTGCGAGACCATGTACTAGTGTGCTTCTGCCAAACCAAATAATTAGACCAAGACCGGCAAGCTCTACAATCGTAAATACTGTCGCGAGTGTCGCAGATTCTTTCATTCCCTTGATTGCCACGAGCGTGAGAAAAGCCAATATACCAATGATTAACACCGGTTCCGGAGCTGGTATGAGCAGCTTTGCGTAGCCAGCAAATCCACGCGCTAAAACTCCGGCAGAAACGATACCGCTAATAATCATTAAGATACCGATGAGACGGGAAAGACCGGTTTTATTGAACGCCCCATGTACAAACGCGGTTGCTCCGGCACTGACGGGGAAGCGGGCTGATAGTTCCATGTATGAAAGCGCAGTAAAACCAGCCACAACGCTGGCAATAACGAATGCTAAAGCGGTGCCCATGCCAGCTTCGCCAGCCACCTTACCTATGAGGACATAAATTCCCGCACCAACGATGTTGCCAAGCCCGTAGAGGGCGATGAGCCATAATCCCAAACTGCGCTTTAATGTAGTGCGTGCCATACATAACCATTATTCAGGATTAGACAAGATATGTAAAAAAGCTTTTCAGGTAGGAGTATAATATAAGTGTAGAAAAAGTAAGAAAGTGAGGTTTGTTATGGCAGCAAAAGCCAATAATGTAACAAATGTTTCTGGCTGGGTAGGTTGGGTCTACTTCGCTGGACTTCTAATGATTGTAAATGCAGTCTTCCAGATTATTGCGAGTCTTGTCGCACTATTTAAT
>CAZYFT010000002.1:72199-85023 GCA_964646575.1 uncultured Candidatus Saccharibacteria bacterium
AATGATTGTAAATGCAGTCTTCCAGATTATTGCGAGTCTTGTCGCACTATTTAATGATCAGCTCTTTGTTGCCGGTGTAAATCGCATCTGGATTGTTGATCTAACAACTTGGGGATGGGTGCACCTACTCTTGGGTGTAATTCTCTTCTTTGCAGGTGGAGCTGTTATGGCTGGTAAAATGTGGGGCCGTGTAATCGGTATTATCCTCGCAACTCTGGCGATGATGGTAAACTTTGCCTTTATCCCAGTGTATCCACTTTGGTCAATCTTAATGGTTGTAGTAAGTGGTCTCGTGATTTACGCCCTGGTAGCTCACGGAAAAGAAGCCGCAAACCTCGAATAAAACGAGTCGCAGCTACTAAGAAAAAAGCACCGAGCTTAGGCTTGGTGCTTTTTAGTAAGTTGTTTAAGTTTTTTCGTATCAATGGTTGGAGCCGGCTCTTTAGTCACCTCAAGCTTTAAAGGCTTCTTAGAAAAAGCGATGATGAGCATGCCAACGGGTGCACCCAGTGTAAGCCAGAAAGATGAAAAAGCAGTACTCTTACCGAAGATTTTACCAAGACGTATGCCGATCGGGATTGAGTAAATTGGCCCAAGGTAGGGAACAAACGCTACAGCCTGCCAGGTTTTTGGTAGGCCGAGAACGCGGATGAGTACGATATAGTTGTAGGCAGGAATGTAGGCTGGCCACATTTTTTTACCAAGACGGCGGAAGACTAGGCTTAATCCGAGCATATACACGAGGTATGCCAAGATCATTGCCAGACCCACGCTTAAAATTAGTTGCAGGAGCCATTGGAGTACATCTACTATCATGGTTGTTATTGTACCCGGTTTTCCTAAAATAGTCGCATCTATCTCGCTTACGCTACAATAGGTATATGTTGCATCAAGCCGTAAAACCTACACAACTGGCAAGTTATATCTCGTTTCTCACAAAGAGACAGGTGGTAAAACTAGAGTCTTCTGCAGAAAAACTGCGAGGTAAAAAAATATATGAAATTAACTCAACCGCAACTGGAGGTGGTGTGGTTGAGCTTTTGCAGTCTCAAATTCCTCTGATGCAAGGGCTTGGGCTGCAGGCTGAGTGGCTCGTCTTGCCGCCGGATGAGCGGTTTTTTGCGATCACCAAGCAATTTCACAATGCTCTACAGGGAGGCCGAGATAGTTTGCCCGAAGATTTAGAGTATTATGATGTCTATACGCAGAAGATTGCCCCTACTCTTCCGCGTGATGGAGACATCTATATTTTGCATGATCCACAAACGCTTGGTCTTATCCCGTTTCTTGCTGATAAGGTGGTAATTTGGCGCTGCCACATAGACCTTACAAACGCCGAGCCGCACACGTTTTCGTGGTTGCGTCGCCGTTTGCGCGCAGTCGATGGCTCGATTTTTTCGCTACCAAGCTATACGGCCGGAATTGAGAATACGCATATTGTATATCCATCAATTGATCCGCTCCGGCCAAAAAATATAGCGTTATCTGATGCGGAGAGTACGGCCTTGCTTACCGAAATTGGTGTAGATATCGATCGTCCGTTTATTACGCAAATTTCTCGTTACGACATATTTAAAGACCCGATTGGTGTTTTGGAGGTAGTGCGCCGTGTGCAAAAATCTATGCCTGATTTGCAGTGTGTGATGTTGGGGAATTATGCCGATGATGACCCTGAGGGCGAGGAGATGTACCATAAAGTTCAGGAAGTCGCAAAAGGCATGGCGAATGCGTTGGTTTTAGTGAATGTGCCAGACAACGAAATGGTAGTAAACGCCTTGCAGTCGCGAGCCGCAACTGTGATGCAATATTCTTCAAAAGAAGGTTTTGGACTTACGGTTACCGAAGCAATGTGGAAGGGGGCTCTCGTTTGTGCTCGACCAGTAGGTGGCATATCGCTACAGATTAAAAACCGGAAAACCGGCATTGTGCTCACCGGTAATCACAGTCATGATGCCGACCGTATCGTGCGGCTACTGAGGGCTTCAAACAATCACCGTGATATTCGCGAGGCCGCACGAGCGCACGTGGAAAAAAACTTCATAACTCCCGTGATGCTGAATGGTTATTTAGATGTATATCAGAAGATAGTAGCAAGCTTAGATTAAGTTAGCGCTTGCGAGTGGCAAGGAGCTCAACAACACTTACGTAAATACAGTAAGCGAGCATAGCCTGAACGATTGTTTGCCAGGTGATGGAAGGCTTCAGAATAAGCGCAACAAAGGCGAGCACTACACCAGCTACACGCCAACTCAAGATGTTCTTGCGCAACCAAGCACGAGAAAGTGTAAGCGCGTGACACAGACGGGTTCCTGCAAACTTGTCGAGGCCAATTACGTGGCGCAGTTTTTTTGCCCAGGCAAACGGACCAGCGAAAATCATAATAATCGAGGCTACCACACTAATTATGAGCGTGTTGGTGGTGACATTTTTGAATCCAGCTGTGAGTGCATCCCAGATTACTCCTGCTGCTGACTGATAAGCAGTAGCAACATCGCCGATTATTTCTGGTCGAGCAGCTTTTAAGAGAATGAGTTCAATCGCGGTGATGACTACTACGGTTAGTGTAATGGAGAAACCGGTTTTCCAGCGCTGGCGAGAAACCGCGATGGCTCCGATGTAGGCTGCAGCAAACAGCATCGGCAAGATTACGTAGAGTGCTTGCGTGTACTGATAGGCAAGACGCATATCTTGAATGCGCTCGCGAAGATTAACAGCAACTTCAGCAGCTTGGCTATTTTGTAGGTTATTGGAGATCGTACCTGTGCCGCTAGATTGGAGTCGATCGCGAATTTTTTCGATAAACGGCGTGATATTTACGCCAAATACTACCCGTTCTTTTTGGGCGTTAAATTCTGCCTGGGGTTGTTTGAGGGTTGTCAGCAAGCGAGAGTGAGCTGCTTCATTGGCAGAGATCCAAATGCCATTAAATTGATCACTTGCAATTAGGTTGGTTCCGATCTTTTCGGTGGCAGAAACAACCTGACTAGCAAGTGGGGGCGCGATAAAAGCAGCTTTTTCCGGAAGTGCCTGCTTTATTTCGGCTTCGAGATCGATGGTGCTGTAGAGCTTTTCGGTGGCATATTTACTGAGGGCACTCGAAACATCGCTATTTTTTGTAAGGGGAGCCACGGTTTTAACATAGTTTTGTGTATCAAATACATAGACATTTAGCCAACGCAGAATGAGCCAGTTGGCAAGCGCAATAGTGCCAACCCCGATGAGGAAGCCGACAAGAATGGCACGCCATTTATTTGGTGTAGGTGCAGTTGAATTTGCAGATGATTTTTTCATACATGTAAGTGCCTTTAACTAAGGTTAGTTATACGACCCATCTCCTTATAGGTCAAGCAGAAGCGAAATTGAGTAGCTATTTTTTTTCATGGGCTTGCTGTACAGTAGTTGTAAAGTAACAGGTACGGAAGCACGAAAAACATGTCAAAGAAAGCCAAAAAACTCCTCATCTTGCTGGCGGCAGCCCAGTTTATTTTTACGCTTGATTCTACAGTGATGAATGTCTCGATTTCGACGTTAGTGAAGGACCTTAATACAACAGTTGGCGACATCCAGTCGGCCATCGCTTTCTATTCGCTCGTTATGGCTGCCTTCATGGTGGCCGGAGCAAAGGTTGGCGACATTATTGGTCGCAAAAAAGCATTCATCATTGGTATGTGTATTTATGGAGCAGGAAGTGCGCTTACGGCATTGGCACCGAATGTGCAGGTACTGAAGTTCGGCTGGTCTTTTTTGGAAGGGATGGGTGCCGCATTGGCAATCCCTGCCATGCTCTCGCTGATTGCAGGTAACTTTACTAAGCCCGATGAGCGCTTAAAGGCATACGGAACCGTGGCTGCTATGGCCGGTATTGCCGCTGGCTTGGGGCCGATTATTGGCGGGTTTCTTACTACCTATGCTACGTGGCGACTAGCTTTTGCCGCGGAAGTTTTGGTGGTGATTTGGATCTTGGTTCAGCAGGGGCTCATTCATGACGTCAAACTGGATGGACCAAAAATCAAGCTTGATGTAGTTGGTGTATTCTTGTCGGTGGCCGGCTTAGGGCTTATGGTACAAGGAATTCTCATGGCGGGCACGTATGGCTTGTTGCAGGCGCGCCAAAATTTTTCACTGGCGGGAGTTACCTTTGAAGTAGGCGGTATCTCACCATCCATAATTGGGATTGCTTTGGGCATTGGCATACTTGTGTTGTTTGCGTTGTGGGAAGGCTTACGCGCCAAGCAAGGTAAGGATATGTTGGTAAATTTAGACCTCTTTAAGCTTCCAGCAGTCAGTGGCGGTACCCTCACAATTTTGTCACAGCAGTTTGTTTTGGGCGGGCTGATGTATGTGATGGCTTTGTTTTTGCAGATTCAGCAGGGGATGTCGGCATTTCAAACCGGCTTTGTGTTGTTACCTCTCTCACTTTGCTTGCTCTTTGCGGCGGCAAAGGGCGGGGACTTAGCGAAGCGTTTTGATCCTAGAGAAATCATTCGAGTTGGCTATGTACTTATTTTGACTGGTGTATTGGTGATAGCTTTCCGCTCGCGTGATATCGCATCAGACCCAACCTTCCCGCTTTCTTTAGCTGTTGCTGGTATTGGTTTAGGGCTGATCAGTTCTCAATTGCAAAACCTTGTTCAGTCTTCAGTTACAAAAGAACAGTCTAGTGAAACTTCCGGACTTATGTCTACTTTTCAAAATCTTGGTATGTCACTCGGTACTGCGATTGCTGGTGTGGCGTTGACAGGATTTCTTATCTCAATCAGCTCTCAATTAATAACTGAGAACACTGTGCTGACTAGCGCCCAAAAACAGCAGTATGAAAATGCACTCCAAACACAAGCCCAGGTGGTAAGTGATGTTGCATTACAGAATGAATTGCAGGGTGAAGATCCGGCAGCAGCTGCTGAGGTAGTGCAGATTAATAGCGAAGCTCGAGCGCAAGCACTGACGTATTCATTTGTAGCAATCGCGGTCTTGGGGGCGCTTGGCCTTGCCGCAACTGCCCGCTTGCCAAAGCGCGAAATAGCTTAAACTTTCTTTGGCTCTACTAAATTTTGGGCTTTGCCAGCCTGAAAGCTATGAATGTTATCCAGCGAAGTTTGCCAAATTCGACCAACCGCTTCGGCTGTGTTAAAAGCGTTGTGCGGAGAAATAATTACGTTAGGCAGTTTTTCGAGCGCAGCAATTTCTGCGGCAAGCTGAAGCTTCTTTTTAGATTTGTGCTGGTGGATGATTTGCATTTCATGTTGCGAATCAAGAAGTTCTTCACCTTCGATTACATCAAGCGCGGCTCCAGCGATTTTTTGAGAGTTTAGTGCCATGGTTAGCTCATCGGTGTTAATAATCTCTCCTCGAGAAGTGTTAATAAGTAGACTTGTTGGTTTCATAGCTCGAAAAGCTGACGCATCAAACAGATGATGGGTAGTTTTACTCAAGGGTGCATGAACGGTAATTATGTCGCTTGCCCTAATCAGCTCACGAAAGTCTACATAAGAAAAACCTAACTGACCTTCGAGTTCTAAGCGTGGAAATGGGTCAAAGCCAACAACTTTCATGCCAAAACCACGACCGATAGAGATGGCGTGTGAGCCGATGCGTCCTGTGCCTACAACTCCCAGCGTTTTTCCTGCCAAGTCGATACCATTTAGTTCGTGGGTATCGATCTCGCCATCACGAACTTGCTCAATTGCTTGAGGGATTTTGCGTGCCAAGGCAAGCAATAGCGCAAATGCGTACTCGGCAACAGTATTTTCTCCGTAGCTTGGCACATTGGAGGTAAGAATTCCACGTTTGTGAGCGGCAGTAAGATCAACGTTATCGTAGCCGGTAGATCGACAGGCTATAAATTTCAGCTTAGGTAGTTTTTCTATTACCGACGACGATGCGCTTGAAGTCACAAAGATCGAGATAATTTCGCAGTTTTCAGCTGGTTTAGCGGTCTCATCGGACAATGGTTCGGCGCAAATAATCGCTCTTGGGAATGCTTTGGTTATGCGCTCCTTATCATTCTCTGCAACGTCAAAAAAAGCTATCGAGCTCATACTAAATGCGCCTCAATTTCTAGTAAGCGATTATATTTCTCAACCCTTTCCCCTCTACGTGGGGCACCAATTTTTACGGCATCTGCCCCAAAGCCGTAAGCTAGATCAATAATGAGATGGTCATTAGTTTCGCCAGAGCGATGTGAGATGATTACTGATAGCATATGTTTTTGGGCGGCGGTAATTGCCTCGATAGCTTGGGATACTGTGCCAATCTGATTGGGTTTAATGATGACGCCACGAATGGCTCGTTTTTCTGCAAGACCAGCGATGCGCTTTGCATCGGTAACGGTTATATCGTCACCCACGATTAGGCCAGTCGGGTGGGTTGCGGCGTAGTCTATAAAGGCTTCTTCATCAACTTCTGCAAACGGATCTTCTAGGCTGGCAATACCATATTTGCTGGCCAGTCCAGAGAGCCGAGCGCTCCAATCCTTACTCGAGAGTTTTTGGCCTTCAAATGTGTATGTTGCACCGGAATAAAAACTCGATGCCGCAACATCTAGAGCAATTGCCATGTCCCCGGTGTTTTGGCACAATTCGTGCATCATTTCTAGTATCTCTTCAGCTTTTGCTCCAGCTGGTGCCATGCCGCCTTCGTCTCCCACCAGCTTTGCTGATGGTCCATATTTTTCTACGAGCATTTTTTGTAGTTCGGTATGGAAGTCATAAATTTGAGCAATAGCTTGTGAGGGAACAGTGCTCTTCGGGACAATCATAAACTCTTGTATATCTAAGCCGGGCGCATGTTTTCCACCGTTTACGAGGTTGGCAAAAATGTGTGGAAAAGCAGGCTTATTGCCAGAAATGTTTTGGAAATATTCCCACAGGGCGAGTTTTTGCTCAAGCGCGGCTAGGTGGGCAAATGCACCAGAGAGAGCAAGTGTAGTGTTGCCGCCTAGCTCAATCTTTTGCGGCGATGGATCAACCGTTTGCAGCCAGTCATCAAAATGTTTTTGATCACTAAAATTTCGACGCATGATTTCGGGCTTGAGTTGAGAGTTAATGAGTTCAATAGCGTTTTGTACGCCTTGACCGTGATATAACGCGTCGCCATCGCGCAATTCCATAGCCTCGTTTTCGCCTTTGCTTGCGCCAGCTGGAACGCTGTAGGTGGCGGTCTTGCCACTCTCTGCAGTCAGTCGGACTTCAATGGTTGGGGTACCTCGCGAGTCGAGTATTTGTAGTGCGCGAACGTCGGTAATTTTCATGATTTAGCCCTCAGCGCAATCATAAAATCTGAAATGTTAGCCGTAGTTTTGCGCGTTTTTAAGTGAGCTCCAATAGTTTTGAGCGCTTTCCAGCCGGCGTTCATCTCGACGGCTTCATCGGCCGCAATTCCGGCTTTTTTGAGTGCGGCTACGCCAGTCGGGTTATCCATAATGGCCCCAGCAACTGGCTCGTTATCTTTGCCGTCACTGGCGCAGGATATTACTACGGTATTTTTTGGTAAGTGATTGGCGGCCGAGAGTGCTACATCTTGATTGCGTCCACCTCGACCCGGGTGAGTGACATGGACTTGAGTTTCGCCGCAGCCAAGTAGAACTTCTCCAGGCTTTACGGTTTTGGCGAGTTTTGGACCTAGTCCTTTGGCGGTTTCGGCAACTTTTTTTGAGTATACTTTTGGAATATAGCCGAGTTCGCGGGCTTTTGCGGACATTGCCTCTACTACTTGCGATCCGTTCGCAATCATAACGTTGGTAATGTTTTTGAAAAATCGTTGATCTTTCGGAGTCTCGGTAAATTTCAGTCCGGTGAGACGATAGCGCTTGGCAATTTTTTCGGCGTCAGCTTTAGTGGTTTTGTCGAGGACTGTAGGGCCCGACGCAACAAAGTTAAGATCGTCGCCTGGGACGTCAGAAATTATCATAGCAAGCACTGTGGCAGGGTAGGCGTATTTGGCAAAGAAACCGCCATGAATGTGTGAGAGATGTTTGCGAACGGTATTAATTTCTTGAATGCTGGCACCGGCTTTTAAGAGATAGTCAGAGACGCGTTGTAGCTCGACGCAGGTCAGGCCGGCCGGCTGACAGAAAAGCGAACTACCACCACCACAGATTGCGGTGATGACGAGATCGTCTTTGGTGGCAGATTTCATGAGTTCGATAATCTTATTGGTTGCAGCGATGTTCTGCTCACTAGGCAATGGATGTGTACCGGTAAACACACGAATTTTGCGTACGATGCGTCGGTGGATATCTATGGCATAACCCTTTGTGACTCGTTGTTTAAGCACTTTACCAATACCTTCCACTGCTAGGCCGCTACCTTTTCCAACGCCGACAACATAGATGTTTTTGTAGCTTGAGAGTGTAAATCGTTTACCGTCAACTACGAGATGGTCGCCCACGATGGTGAGTTTTTCGGAAAACATCGTGCGCAAATCGATCGAGTGATAGCCAGCTTCGGCGATTTCGAGTGCATCACGTCTAAGCGGTGTGCTGGCGAGGGCTGAAAAATTCTTTATTACTCTTATGCTCATCAAGAATATTGTATCACGCAGTATTGCCCACAGGAGTATAATTATATGTAGAGAGCGAGGTAGATTATGGCACAGCAGCGTACTGAAGAATTCAAAATTTCTGGCGAAGATATTATGACCAAACTCAAAAAGTTGGTGAATGAGGGTAATGTTCGAAAAATTATGGTGAAAGATAAAAAAGGGAAAATAATTGCCGAGTTTCCACTTACCGTTGGGGTTGTTGGAGCCCTGCTCGTACCGGTCTTGGCGGCAGTTGGTGCAATTGTGGCACTTGCGAGTGAATGTATAATTTCCGTAGAGCGCGAAGTGGATGAGAAGAAACCAGATGTGAAACTTGCAAAAAAGGAAAAGTAGGCAATGGCCACACAAGCAATCGAAATTTCTGGTCTGACAAAGAAGTTTGGGCAACATACTGCTGTAGAAGATGTTTCTTTTAGTGTGAGTAGAGGTGAAATTTTTGGTTTTTTGGGCCCTAATGGTGCAGGAAAAACCACAACTATTCGTTGCTTGATGAACTTTTTGGAGCCGAATGACGGGCAGATTCGGGTGCTCGGTCACGATGCTCAACGCGAGAGTGTGGCGGTGAAGCGTGACATCGGCTACATCGCTAGTGATAATCATTTAGTGGATCGTTGGACGGCTCGCGAACACATTGAGTATGTGAAGAATTTGCGTGGCGGAGCCGGGGATCATGAGGCCTTACTGAAGCAATTCTCGCTGGACCTCGATCGGCGCGTTAAGGTGCTGTCTACGGGTAACAGACAAAAGTTGAATATAATTTTAGGCCTCATCGGTACTCCAAAAGTGCTGGTGCTTGATGAGCCCACGCAAGGCCTGGATCCTCTCTTTCAGAACGAAGTCTATCGGGTACTAGAAGATTTTCGTGCAGGCGGCGGAACTGTATTTATTTCCTCCCACAATCTTGCCGAAGTGCAGCGTATTTGTGAGCGAGTAGCGATTATTCGCAAAGGCAAATTGGTGGCCGTTGAAAGCCTGGAGAGCTTGCGCGAAAAGACCAAACATATTGTAACTGCCCGCAGTAAAAAATCGATTCCAAAATCTGCGCTTGCGGACGAACAAATTGACGTGCGTAGTCACACTAAAAATGAAGTGTCATTTTTAGTAAAAGGAGATCTTAACCCAATCATCAAGATGTTGAGTAAATACCCGCTTACCGATGTAGAGATTAGTCATGCCAGCCTTGAGGAAATATTTTTGGAGATGTATTCATGAACACTGCAGTTATTCGTAGATTTTTGCGTGATAGGCGTGTTGCACTCGCTGTCTACACTGTAGGGGCGCTATTGTTTGCGCTGATGTATACCTCACTGTATCCATCGCTAAAATCACAGATGCAAAATTATGACGATATTCTCAAGTCGTTCCCTAAAGGCTTCACAGATGCACTGGGTGTAGAAGATATATCCTTCTCGTCATTCGCGAGCTATTTTAGCGCCGAGTATCTTTCATTAATTTGGCCGTTACTTGCCATTATTTTGGCTATTTCCTTTGCAGGAAAAGCCTTAGCTGGTGCAGTTGAAACTGGCACGGCTGGCTTAGAACTTGCACAACCAGTCAGTCGTACAGAAATATATGTATCAAAGTATGTAGCTGGTGTTGTGCTCATGACGCTTTTTACGGTGGCGTCAATTTTAGGGGTAATTCCGATCGCAGCACTTTTTGGAGCAGAATTACAACTAACAAATTGGCTGAAAGTTTGTCTGCAGTCCTGGTTGTTTATTGTCAGCATTTTCTCGATCGCCTTTGCGGCATCTGCGATATTCTCTGAACGTGCCAAAATGTATGGCGTGGTGGCAGGGATAGTTCTTCTGATGTATGTAGCGCGCGTCATGTCCAGTTTGCTTGATTCGGTGCAATGGTTGAAGTACACATCATTCTTTCATTATTACAACGGGCCAGCGGTTCTCACCAAAGGTAATTTTACCGACTGGAGCTGGTTGGTGTTTGTAGTTACGACCGTGCTGATGTTTTTAGTTGGTCTAGCTATCTGGCGCCGCCGAGATTTCGCAGTCTAGTTTTTAGTAGAAGCTTTGCTCGTAGAGAGCATCCAGGCGGTTACCATGGAGTTAAGTCGACGGATTTTATACGACACTTTGTGACCAAACGTACCGCCAAAGTGGAAGGCAAGCCATTCGCCAACGCGGGTATAGGCTTCTACAAAAATCGCTAAATACGGTCGTTGTTTTAGGTTGCGAAGAGCAGAATTTGTTTGCGCATACATGGAATCACGAGATTTTCCGCCGGTTTTGCAATACAGGGCAAAGTGCTCACAGTTATTAGATATCAGGTTATACTTCATTTTTTTACCAGCTTGCGAGATGGCAGTTTTAATTACGACATCTACTGGAGCAGCCTTAATATCTGGATATACCCAGTGCTGCGGTTCGCGGCCTCGTAAAAATTCTTCCCAACTGGTGCGATGCACAATGCTGTCATCGCGGTAGTGTACAACCTCGTTATTGCCAATATAGACACCTAGATGAAAACCAGAGCCAAAGTAACAGGCATAGAGTTCACCCTTTTTGCGCTTCACCACCTGTGGCTCGATTTCGGTAAAAATAATTGGTAGGCTGTTGTTTTTGCTGCGGTACGCCATGATGAGCAGCATGATGCCAAAGGATATGAGTCGAGCTGCCAAAAGAATAATTACGCCATTCACGCGCAACTGCGGGATAAGAACGATGGTGCTGAGTCCGAGGAAAAGTGTGAAACAGGCGTTGAGGAAGAATAGAAAACGAGATTTGATGCCGCGTGATCGCCAAGCGACAACAAACTGCACGGCGCCATCTATGGTGAATAGGATTCCCAGTATAAGTGCGACAAAACCAATCGAGATATTCTCGTTCGTGAGAAAAATTAAGCCGGCCCCTATATCAATGAAGGAATGGATCAAAATAAGCACAATCCCACGCAGACTGTAGCCCTTACTGCTTTTTCCGAGAAAGAGTTGTACAAGCTTAAGGCCACCACTAGCGATAAGACCAAAGCTCAAGAGGATTTGCAATGGATCAAAGAAGATAAATGGTGCCTCTACAATCAGTATGCCGGCAAGTACAAAGAGCGAGCCGATTACTGCAAGGCGAGTGCGATGTTGGCGGATAACGACAAGTTCACTGCTCAGGGCGGCGGTAGTAGATTTTTTGGCGGACATAATTGTTAATCAGTATACGAACACTTGTAGTTAAAATACAGTCCCAGATAGACGAAATTTTTTGACGGGTGTAGTATGCACGTATGGTACGCGCAAAAAACATCATGCTCGAAAGAGCTCGCATTGCTGAGCAACAAGCTCTGCGCTGGGGGATACTAACTGCTCTAATGGCTGCAGCCGTGTCTCTGGCCTGGTATTTGGGTAAAGGTGCGCAACTTGTTCCGCTGACAGGTGATCTCTCAATTACACGTTTAGCGGTATATCTAGGAGCATTGGCAAGTTTTCTATTCTTTGCGTATTTCTACCGCGCTGGTGAACAGTGGCTACATAAAAATACTCAACAACCACTCCCTAAGCCTTGGATTTTTTGGCGCGACACGCTAACTTTGGCGTTTGCATATGCAATTGTGTCCCTAGCAGCAATGGCTCTAGCGGCCTTTGTATTTTCAAAAGCCTTTATTGGCCTGGAGCTAGATCCGTATAGTTCGGCATTGGCTGTAGGAGTAGTGGTGGGTATGATGGCGTATGTAAATATTAATTTGGCCTACACTGTCTCAGTTAATCGAATTTTGGCAGTTTTAGGGATTGTGTTGGTTGGCGGTGTTTTGTTTGCCATGGTTACCAATGGTCAGGCAGATTGGTGGCAGGTGCATTTTAGCTACCTTGGTATGGCCCAGTCTAATGCCGCCCGTGCGTTCAATTTTACCCTCATCTTCTCAGGCTTGGTAATGCTAGCACTTACCGAAAACTTGTTTAATACACTCGCCCCCGCATTTGATGGCAAAAATTCCGATATGCGTTTTAACGTTATAAAGGCAGCTTTTGTGTTTATTGCTATTGCCCTTGCTTGCGTTGGTATTTTTCCGTACGAGGCCGAAAGCATACATGCCACCCTGCATAATCTTTCGGCGTACGGCATGGTGTTGGGTTTTCTTTTTCTGATTTCTACTTTGCGCTGGACATCTCCTAAGCTCTCTCCGGAATTCTTTGTGCTTTCTTATATGATGGGTGGAGCATTAATAGTCTGTTACGCGCTGTTCGCGTTTGTAGGTTATTTTAATCTCACGGCTTTCGAACTCTTAAGCTTTGGAATTAGCTTTGCATGGCTTATGCTATACCTAAAGAATTTGTC
>CAZYFT010000003.1:0-27629 GCA_964646575.1 uncultured Candidatus Saccharibacteria bacterium
GAACTCGGGACCTCTTCCTTACCATGGAAGCGCTCTACCACTGAGCTATTTGGGCCTGCATTTACTCCGAGTAAACAGAGCCTAGTCTATCATTTTTGCGCATGATTTTCAATGCTTACGCTGCAAATCGAGCGGTCTGCTTCTTCACCGCTGCGCTATCAGGATCGAGTCGACGGGCTTCATCTAGTACCGCAGCAATTTTATCGTTTCTGCCTGTCGCCTCATAGAGCCTAGCTAGTGCAAGCAGCCTACTAACCGACGGCTCTAGCCCATTCGCTTTTTCCATAGCCACGATCGCCCCTTCATAGCCCTTCTCGCGATACAGTACCGTAGCTAAATTCTGCCAGTCAGAAGCTGTGTTTTGTGATTTTGCAACCATTTCAAAACACTCTGCGGCATCCTCATAATTTTGCACATGTGAATACACCATACCAAGGCGACGATAAGCCAAGATATTTTTATGATCTAGCTTCAACACCTTTAAATAGGCCTTCTCGGCTGCGACCCACTTACGTTCATCATAATAGCGTCCTGCCGCTGAGAGCAGACGCTCCAACTGACTTTCGTGCGTGATCGCCTCATTATCCATGCCAGCATTTAAATAATGGGCAAACTGGTTATAGTTTGAGCGAATAATACGCCAAGTTACAAAAGCCACAAACACAAAAGCAATCAGCTCAAACACGACTCTCACTCCCCGCCAGTATTGCGCTTGCCTCAAGTAAAAGTCTGATATTGCCACTTTTTTGGGTTTTTACAAATTTTTCTTGCAGCCAGGCCGCAAAGGAATAATTCTTATGCTGCTGACTATGGTGCAGCAGACCTTCAGCAAGCGCCAGCTGTTCCCCCCTATCTGCTAGTTGAGCAATTTGCGCAAACCTCTCTGGAATACCCTGCGTAAAAAAATACTTAGCCGCCGTAGTTTTCTCATCATCTAGCGAGGATACCGTCGCCCCAGCCGTAATCATCTGAGCTCTGGAGCGTAGCGTCGGCATAAGACGGGCAACGGTAGGTGCCAACAACATGAATACCACATTGTCGGAAGGCTCTTCTAGAGATTTAAGTAACGCATTACCAGCCTCTGGTGTGAGCTGTTCGGCCCCTTCTATAACGATAATTCGGTAATCCCCGCCAAACGCTGTCATAGATAGATCATGTAAGACGCCGGCAATACGCTCCCGCGAGATGCTCTTTTCGGGAACCACATACGTAAATGTGGATGGCACTACGGCCTGCCCCGCAAGAGCTAGAATTTCACCCGCCAAAACCTCAGCTCGGGTGCGCCGCGCGACTTCATCACTACCTGTAATAATATAAGCATGCGTCATCTTATGTGACTTACTCATTTGGCTCATACTCGCAATCATACGCTTTCATTGTAGCTCGAAAGTCATCTGGCAGAGAAGCATAAAATGTTTTGTATTCACCACTTGGGAGCACCAGGCCCAAACTATAGGCATGTAGCATATGCCGGGGTGCGTTATCCCGTCGTCCATAGGTGGCGTCTCCAAGAATTGGATGATCGATTGCAGCTAGATGCACACGAATTTGATGTGTACGCCCAGTTCTCGGTTTTGCCTCTACCAACGAAACTCCATCGCCGTACCTTAGCTGACGCACCAATGTCTCAGACGGTTTTCCGAGTGGATCCACGCGCATTGTACCAACGCGCTTACCTGCCGGTGACAACGCAAACTGCAAGCGCTTCACACCAACGCCAAACTCTCCCCAAGCTAGCGCCCAATATGTCTTCTCAACCCGTCTTGCACGGAAGGCGGCCTCTAGATGGCTGCGAGCTTCAGGATTTCTTGCGAGAATCGTAACTCCAGAGGTATCTCGATCAAGTCGATGAATAATGCCAGGTCGCATCGGCCTATCATCAATCACTTCACTGGCAAACGTACCGGCGAGGCTCGGCTCTTCTTTCCCCGGCTTAGGATGCGCTATCATGCCCGCCGGCTTATTCACAACAATCACATTATCATCTTGATAGAGAATCTCCGGGCGCAAATCAGCGACAAGCCTTGCGACTTCATACTGTGGCCGCTTGAGTATCGTAAGTTTCGAACCAAACAGTACCTTTTGCGAGGGACGCGAGATATGGCCATCGAGCAATACATTACCATCACTAATAGCGCGCTGCCAAAGGCTTCGGCTCACTTCTGGCACCAAACTGGCTAGGACACCGTCAAGACGTTGCCCGGCCTTACTTCCGTCTATAACGAAAGTCTCTTCCCCCTGAACTTTTCCCCCAGCCATCAAACTAAGCCGTTCACCTCAGCTAGCTGGTCCTTATTACCCAGCACAATGAGCGTATCGCCAGCGTAAATAACCTCATGTCCAGAAGGATTCACTTTACTGAGTCCATCCGCTGAGTTCATCGCTAGCACAGTCGCACCTAGCTTACTCGCGTACATATGGCTCAGCTGCTTGCCAGCCAAAGCACTGTGCTCATCAATTTTTATCTCCTGCACTGCAAGCTCACTGTTATTATTTGTAGCTAAAATTTCTAAGAAATCCACAACGCTTGGACGCGTTAGTGTCGTTGCCATATGGTATGCACCTATTTGATACGGCATAGTTGTACGGTCAGCGCCGGCGCGCAGCATTCTGTCGCGATTCTCATCGCGATTTACGCGCGCCACAATGAAGATATGCGGATTGAGCTGCCGACTAGCGAGTACAATAAATAAATTCGCACTATCAGAGCCTAATGATGCCACAATCCCCTTTGCGCGCTCAATACCGCAACTTTTGAGCACCTCCTCTTTGGTTGTATCTCCAACTATCGCAGTATATCCCTTGGCAATCATAGCCTTAACACGCTCTTCGTCCTTATCGACACATACAAATGGCACGCCGTCATCGGCCAACTCTTCGGCGACCTGTGAGCCAACGCGACCGAGGCCACAAATGATGTAGTGATTATGGATTTTTGCTGTAATTCTTTTCATATGTTTCCGACGTAAACCATCGCCTAAACTCACTATATAGTCCGCCAGCACTTTGAGCAAATATGCCACCACAACAAAAGAGCTTAAAACGAGAAATAGCACCATCCACCGACTCTGCGGATCCTTAAATCCATAGTGATCGAAATGTGAAAGTAAAATTAAAATTGTTTCATATAAAGATTCTGTGAAAGAGAGTCCAGCGGTTGACATAAACGTAACCGTGCCGAGCAAAATCAGCCCGATAGTAACTAGTACAATATTACGAAGGAGTCGCCTGTCTAACACGCTAAAATCTTTTTTATCATAACCATTATACGTGTTTTTACCGCTAGAAGCAGTACTAAAAAAGAGGCCCAGGTGGACCTCTTTTTTAAACTTAACGCTTTGAGAACTGTGGGGCTTTTCGAGCCTTCTTAAGACCATATTTCTTGCGCTCTTTTTCGCGCGGATCGCGAGTAAGAAGCCCAGCTTTTTTCAGGGTAAGCTTAAAGTCTTCACTCATTTCAACAAGTGCGCGCGCAATGCCAAGACGAATGGCATCAACCTGACCGCGCTTACCGCCACCTTCAACACGCACCACTGCATCTAAGGCTCCAGACTTGCTAACAAGCTCTAAGGGAGCTGCGATGAGCTTAGAAAGCGCCGTGTTGTTAAAGTACTCGCCCGATGGCTGACCATTCACAGTAATTATGCCTTTGCCATCCATTAAACGCACAGTTGCTACTGCAGTTTTGCGTCGCCCAACGGCGTAGTAATAGTTCTTCTTTTCTGCCATTATTTCACCTTCAATTCCTTAGGCTGCTGTGGTGCATGTGGGTGCTCGGTGCCAGGATATACATGCAATCGACCCATCATGTGTCGAGCAAGTTTGTTTTTCGGTAGCATGCCACGAACTGCATGTTCGATAACGCGACGTGGATCTTTTTCAAGCTGCTCTTCCAAGGTGGTCTCAGTCAAACCACCTGGGTAACCACTGTGACGGTAATACTTCTTATCGGTCATCTTGGCGCCGGTTACAGCAATCTGTTTAGCATTAAGTACAATAATACTGTCACCAGTAAGCACATGAGGGCTGTATTGTGGCTTGTCTTTACCAGTTAATTTAGTCGCGATGACAGTTGCAAGGCGACCCAAAACTACATCGCTGGCGTCAATAACGTACCAATCAGATGTAACTTCACCAGCCTTAGCCTGATATGTTCGTGTAGTAGTCATTACTTAGTCCCCTTTTCTTGCTTGGCGGGCTTCCTAGTGGCCTGAGATTCACTGGCTTTGGTTTCCTGGAGCTTCTTGAGCTTATCTTCAAAATCAGTATCAAGCACCAGCTCTACAAGCACCATCTCTGCAGCATCACCACGACGCCATCCAGTCTTCGTAAGACGAGTGTAGCCTGAGTTGCGGCTCTCAAAACCATGCACCAATTCCTGAATCAGCTTATCAGCTGCAATCTTAGAGCCGAGCTCAGCGTGGATAGTGCGGATGTCATGCAGACTTCCCCGCTTGGCCTTAGTTACCAACTTATCAAAAGCTGGCTTAACAGCCTTAGCCTTAGCTTCGGTTGTCTCAATGCGTTCATACAAAACTAATGACTCGAGAAGACCCTTCATAACGGCCTTACGTGGTCCAATCTTGCGAGACAGCTTTGATGTTGTGTGGTAGTGAGCGTGCATAGTAAATTCCTTGGCAGCTTTTAGGTAAGCTTAATGCCAATCTCCTCGAGCTTTTCCAATACTTCTTCAAAAGCCTTCTGACCAAATCCCTTGAGAGATTTCAGTTCCATTTTAGTAAGTTGACTCAAATCACCAACAGTTGCGATGTCATTATTGATAAGAGCATTTGTGGTGCGCTGAGAGAGCGAAAGCTCCTCAATTGCTACGGCACCATGCTCGGCTTCAGCCTTAGCCTCGGCAGTCATAATACCTTCAGCCCCAACAGATACTACATCCATTCCAGCAATTACCTGGAAGTGACCCACTAAGATTTCGCCGGCCTGACGCATTGCAGCTTCCGGAGTAATCGATCCATCGGTCTCAACTTCCATTACGAGGCTGTCGAGGTTTGTCATCTGACCGACACGGGTATTTTCAATATTGAAACGTACACGCTTAATTGGAGTGTAAATAGCATCAACTGCGATCCAACCTACTGGAAGACTATCTGCCTGGCGAGTTTCAACTGGACTATACCCACGCCCCTGCTCAACCTTAAATTCAATCTCGAGCTTAGTCTTAGCATTGTCGATCGTGCAGAGTTCGAGGTCCTTATTCACAACTTCCATATCGCCGGTGGTCTTAATGTCGCCTGCAGTTACTACGCCCTTACCGCTCTTGGAGAGAGTCATGGTGGCTGGCTCAGTGCCAGTGTAACTTACCTTCAGCTGCTTAATGTTGAGGATTAGATTAATCACATCCTCTTGAATGCCATCAATAGTAGTGAACTCGTGGTCAACTCCTTCGATGCGCACAGCAGTTACTGCTGCGCCAGCAAGGCTCGAAAGGATAACGCGACGCATCGAGTTACCGATGGTCATACCATAACCCGGGTATAGCGGAGCAATCGTAAAGCGGCTGGTGCTTTCGTTTACTTGCTCTTCTTTCATTTCTGGAAGGTTGATATCGTATAAGGCCATGATGACTCCTCTTATTACTTACTTAGCGCGAGTAGAACTCGATGATTAATTGCTCTTCAATGAAATTGTCACTATCTTCTCGAACTGGTTGACCCGTGACAGTGCCTACCATTTTCTTTGCATCTAGCTTGAGCCAGCTTGGCATCTCGCGAGCATCGTTTTTGAGCTGCTCAGCTAATTCTGCAAACAAAGCTTTTTTCTTGCTAGATTCTTTGATAGTGATGATATCACCAGCTTTTACCTGAATGGATGGCACATCAACTTTTTTATCGTTCAGACGAATGTGTGCGTGGGTTACCATTTGGCGGGCTGCCTGACGCGATGGCGCGAGGCCCAAACGGTATACAGTGTTATCAAGCCGCTGCTCCAAAAGGCGGAGCAAATTTTCACCAGAAACCCCTTCACGACGTTCGGCTTCACCTACATAGCGGCGGAATTGCTTTTCCATCACGCCATACAAACGCTTTACCTTCTGCTTTTCGCGCAGCTGTACTGCATAGTCAGATGGCTTTGGGCGACGAGCCTGGCCGTGCTGACCTGGAGCAAAGTTACGCTTAGCCAGAGCCTTAGCAGCTTTTGGATGCAGCTGAACACCTTCGCGACGTGAGAGTTTACTGATTGGGGTAAGGTTACGTGCCATGATTAATTCCTCTTTGCCTTTCGTGGTCGGCAACCGTTGTGTGGTACGCCAGTAATATCACGAATTGAAGTAACACCCACGCCAGTGTTCTGAAGTGCACGAATGGCACTTTCTCGGCCAGAGCCAATTCCCTGCACAATAACTGACACTTGTTTCAAACCAAAGTCTTTGGCTTTCTCGAGTGCTTTTTCTGTAGCGATCTGGGCAGCATATGGAGTGCTCTTACGTGAACCCTTAAATCCGGCCGAGCCAGAAGAAGCCCAGCTTACCACATTACCAGCCTCATCGGTAACACTGATAATCGTGTTATTGAATGTAGACTGAATGTGCACCTGCCCCTTGGGGAGATTGCGCTTGATCTTACGACGTCGAGTTTTTGCTTTCGCTTGTGCCATGATATTCCGTTTCCTCTAGTCTTACCGCTACGTCTTAGACGCTGCCTTCTTACGTCCCGAACCCTGGGTCTGTTTGCGTCCACGACGGGTTCGTCCATTTGTTTTAGTGCGCTGACCGCGGCTTGGCAGACCAGCATTGTGACGAAGGCCACGATAGGCCTTAATCTCTTTGAGACGCTTAATGTTAAGCATTACTTTACGGGCGAGATCAGCTTCCACTTCGTAATTCGCGTCGATTTCGTTACGTAAAGCAGTTAATTCAGCTTCAGTTAAATCCTTCACGCGAGTGTCAGGATTAATCTTAGTCTTTTCCAGAATCTTATGACTTGAAGTCAGACCAATGCCCTGCACGTATGTCAAAGCAATCTCAATGCGCTTCTCATTTGGAATGTTAGTACCTGCAATACGTGCCATATCTATCCCTGTCGCTGCTTATGTTTAGGATTCTCACAGATAACCCGCACTACACCTTTACGGCGTACTACTTTGCATTTGGCGCACATTGGCTTAACTCCTGCTCGTACTTTCACGGGTATCTGTTCTTTCCTTAATTTCGCTTATCTGTGCCGATACGTAATTCTTCCCTTATTGAGATCGTATGGTGTCATTTCAATAGTCACCTTATCTCCAGGAAGAATTTTTATATAATGCATCCGCATCTTACCCGATACATGAGCAAGAACAACATGACCATTCTCGAGCTCGACCTTAAAGGTCACATTTGGGAGCGCTTCGAGAACAGTCCCTTCAACTTCGATTACTTCCTTTGTACTTGTCATATATCTAATGGGCTACAGTTGATTAGTTTACCTGATTTCGACTCGAATGTAAAGGGTTTACAGGAGAAAACCTAGTATTTTTCATAAGTCGCCATCGTTACACGGCTTTCGACCTGTCTTTTCGTCTCGATTGCGACCGAAACCAAGATAAATAAGCTGGTTCCACCAATCGCCACTGCCTGACTCATATTGAGATAACGCTCAACAACAAGCGGCAGAATAGCAATTACACCGAGAGCAGTGGCTCCAGTGAGGTTAAGTCGGCCGATCACACCTTTAAGATACTTAGATGTCTCATTGCCTGGACGAATACCAGGGATAAACCCTCCTTGCTTTTGAAGATTTTCAGCGATATCCTTCGGCTTAAATATGATCGACGTATAGATGTAGGTAAATACGAAGATGAGCAAAAAGTATGAAACCAGATAGATCGTACTTGTTGAGGCAAACCACTGTGTCATCTTTTGAGCAAGGTTTGCCACCCATTGGGTGCTTGCATTCTGTAATAATTGACCAAGAAACGTTGGTATCGAGAGAAATGTAAGAGCGAAAATCACTGGGATCACACCAGCAGTAATAAGTCTAAGTGGCAAATGCGTATCAACACTACCATATTTACCAATGGCCGCACTCCGACGTGCGTACGAAATTGGAATGTTGCGCTGAGCTTCATTCACCATCACCACTCCAAAAGTAGTTACGAGGAACATGCCACCCAATATCAAAACTTTAATCAACTGCGAGCTATCCCCCTGAACCAGAGCGGCCTGCTGGCTAACAAGCCCAGGAAGCGAAGCAATAATACCAGCCGCAATAATCATAGAGATACCGTTACCAAAGCCCTTTTCGGTAATCAGCTCACCGAGCCACATAAGGAACATACTGCCGGCAGTGAGCGACAAGATCATCATAGCCCACTGCCCAATGCTTGGACTGCCAATCAGGTCAGTTCCCGCGCTCTGATTAGAAAGTTGGCGTACGAGCGTAATAACGGTAAATGACTGGATAATTGCAAGCGGCACGGTTAAGACGCGCATGTATTGATTGAGTTTTGCTCGGCCACGCTCACCTTCCTTGGACAGAGCCTCCCAGCTTGGAATGACCTGCTGCATCAGCTGCACAATAATTGAGGCCGTAATATAGGGGCCAATCCCCATCGCGATAATCGAAAAGTTTGCCAACGCACCCCCAGTAAATAAATTGGCAAACCCAAGAATTGGCGTTTGATTAAATACTGAAAGTAAGAATGTCTGCAAGCGCTCAACATCTGGAACTGGCGCCGGGACATGCGTGAGCAAGCTGTACACCACAAGAATACCGAGAACGACCAAGAGACGGCCGCGTAACTCCTTGTTCTTCCAGAAAAACTTCAGTGTATCTCTTTTCATACCCCTCCAGTATACCGTATCTTACCCTCACTAGAGAGGCTTGCGGATATGTTTCGCAAGCCTTTTTCTCTAGTTCTGCTCTTTGGCCTTTTTCTTGTTATTCTTAGGACGCACAACGGCAGTAGCAGTAAATGTACCGCCAGCCTTCTCAATCGTTGCGATTGCCGAAGCAGTTGCAGCCTGAAGTTCAACAGTGAGCTTCTTAGTCACTTCCCCACCACCCAAAATCTTCACAGATTGAGCTTCGGTCGTAATCAAGCCGGCTTTCTTTAAAACGGCATTGGTTACTTTTTCCTGGCCCAAGTTTGTAAGCTGTTCTAGCGTAACTTCTACGTAATTCACTTTGCGAGCATGCGTGAAGCCACGTGCCTTTGGCAAGCGCATTGAAAGTTTTGTTTGACCACCTTCAAATCCTGGCTTAATTTTCTTACCAGTTCGAGCTTTCTGACCTTTTGTGCCACGACCTGCAGTCTTTCCACCACCGGCAGAAATTCCACGACCAACCCGCTTACGCGAAGTTTTTGCAGCAACTTCTAGTTCATGATATTTCATGCCTTTGCCTCCTGCTTTTTCTTGGCCGAAGGGACTTCATCGGTCTTAAGCATTGAAAGACCGGTAATGGTTGCGTAGGCATTATTGATTTTATTGGTGCTACCAAGAGATTTTGTGAATACGTCACGCACTCCGGCTACTTCCAATACAGACCGAACAGCACCACCGGCAATCACGCCAGTTCCTTCTGGTGCAGGCTTCATGAATACTCGGGCGCCGCCCTGCTTAATCATCACTTCGTGAGCAATTGTCGTGCCTACAAGCTGAACATTAATCATATTCTTGCGAGCAACCGAGGTAGCCTTCTGGATGGCACTCGCAACATCACGCCCCTTACCAACTCCAACACCTACTTGTCCCTGACCGTCACCAACAACCACAACGGCGCGGAAACGGAAACGACGTCCACCTTTTACCACACGAGCAACGCGATCGAGCGAGATCATACGTTCGGTTAGCTCTGGACCTTGATTTTCTGTCATCGCAACTTGAGGGTTCATATTGTAAGTCCTTTCTCGCGAGCTGCATCTGCAAGTGCGGCCATACGACCATGATATTTTTTAGCACCGCGGTCGAAGATGACTTGCTTAACACCAGCAGCCTGAGCCTTAGCAGCAATTTCTTCACCAGCCCATGCAGCCTTTTCCGTCATAGTCTTACCAGCAAGCTTCTGGCCAACCGTAGAAACACCCACGATTGTGCGGCTTTCATCATCATTAATCAGCTGAGCAGCTACATGATGCAATGAAACCTGAACCGAGAGACGTGGCTTTACGGCTGTACCGTGCAAGCGAGCACGAGTGCGGTGTGCACGTCGCAGTGTATTAACTTGTTTAGCTTTCAATTCTTTCGTACTCATAGCTTAAGCTCCCTTCGCCGCAGCTTTACCGGCCTTACGTCGAACTCGTTCATCAATATAGCGAATTCCCTTGCCCTTGTACGGCTCTGGTTTCTTGAGCTCACGAATCTGGGCGGCAGTTTGGCCAACTAGCTGTTTATCAATACCTGCAACCGAGATGATATTTCCTTCAATCGATAGCGTAATGCCAGGCTGTGGCACAAAGTCGATCTTATGTGAAAAACCAAGTGAAAATATCAAGCCTTCGCCTTTTTTCTCGACACGGAAGCCAACACCATTCATTTCGAGCTTCTTCTCAAATCCAGTGTGTACTCCGATTACTGCATTAGCAACCAAGGTGCGGAGCAAGCCATAACGGGCATTAGTTTCGCGGTTTTCAACTTCTTGCACAACAGAAAGCTGAGCATCTTCTTGCTTAAGGCTAAAACCTTCCGGCAAAGCTACAGTAAGCTCACCTTTCGGACCCTTCACTAAGATATCTTCTCCCTGCACTTCTACAGTAACACCGGCAGGAACAGTAATAATGGATCGTCCAATTCTACTCATCTTTCACCTACCATACCTTGCAAATTAATTCACCACCAAGGCCCTTAGCTCGCGCTTCGTACCCAGTCATAAGCCCGGCTGAAGTAGAGACAATAACCATGCCTCGGCCACCCAAAATACGTGG
This sequence comes from uncultured Candidatus Saccharibacteria bacterium, assembly GCA_964646575.1. Taxonomy (GTDB): domain Bacteria; phylum Patescibacteriota; class Saccharimonadia; order CAILAD01. The sequence goes on from CAZYFT010000003.1 coordinate 10,867, forward strand.
AATCTCATCACGCTTGGCGTACATGCGACGACCCGGCTTGGATACACGGATCAATGCGGTAAATGGTTTTTTTGTCTTCTGCTGGTCGATATCCAACACCAGCTGGCGGAACCCGCCCTGTTCTTCTGAGCTTAGAGCCACAATGTAGCCGTCACCGACCAAGATTTTTGCAATTTGCTCTTTCATCTTGGAGTACGGCAAACGAACTTCCGTTTTGCCGGCGGCTGCGGCATTGCGGATGCGGGTAAGCATATCTGCGATTGGATCAGTTGTTATCATAATATTCCTTCCTACCAACTAGCCTTTCGTACGCCTGGGATTTCTCCCTTTGAAGCGTGTTCACGGAATGTGATGCGCGAAAGACCAAAGCGGCGTATGTAACCACGGCTACGTCCAGTAATCTCACAGCGATTGCGCTGTCGATTCGGATTTGAGTTGCGTGGCAACTTGGCCAAGCCCTCTAAATCGCCGGCGGCCTTTAACTCAGCTCGCTTAGCGGCGTATTTGTCGGCCAATTTTGCGCGCTTTAATTCGCGCTGCACAAGTGCTTTTCGAGCCATTATTTGGCCTCCTTTCGTTCAAGTGGCATGCCCATCGCACGGAGCAAGGCTTCACCTTCGGTCTTATTGTGGGCGGTTGTTACAAGTGTTATCTGAACACCGTGCGTAAGTTGAGCGTCTTCGTAACCAATTTCTGGGAAAAGAGTCTGTTCGGCAAGACCAATTGAGTAATTACCCTGTGGGTCAAAACCTTTTACCGAAAGACCATGAAAATCACGCAGACGCGGCAGAACCACAGCAATCAAGCGATCCAAGAAATCATACATTCGCTCGCCGCGCAAAGTAACTTTTGCACCAATCGACTGACCCTCACGGAGCTTGAAACCAGCAATCGAGAGACGAGCCTTAGTGATAATTGGTTTTTGGCCAGTAATCTTGGTAAGTGTAGCTACCGCGTTATCGAGATACTTCTGATCCATAACTGCACGACCAACACCAACTGATACCACAACTTTTGTGAGCTTCGGTACACGATGGGCATTTTCTACACCGAGTTCGTCAGTAAGAGACTTAATCATCTCGGTTTTGTAGCGTTCTTGTAGGCGGTTCACTTCTTCACCTCTTTCTTATCGGCGTCTTTCTTTAGCGCTTCGGTCTTGGTTGCCTTTTTCTTATTTGAGAACTTAGACACGTTAAACACACGTTCCTTGGAGCCATCGGCACGCTTTTCAAAGCTTACGCGAGCTGGCTTACCGCTCTTTGGATCAAGCACCTGTACCTTTGAGGCTTCGATTGGCTTGGTCAGCTCCACAATACCTCCACTTGGGTTTTGGGTAGTTGGCTTCTGATGGCGCTTCACAGTGTTCAGGCCAGCAATCACTACTTTGTTCTCGCGTGGCAATACGGCAACCACTTCGCCAGTCTTACCTTTATCACGACCGGTAACAATCATTACCTTATCTTTTAGGCGGATCTTAAACATTAGAGTACCTCCGGTGCGAGTGAGACAATCTTCATGTATCCGCGATCACGCAATTCTCGAGCAACTGGCCCAAAGATACGGGTTCCGCGTGGTTGGCCCTGCTTGTCGATAATTACTGCAGCATTTTCATCAAAACGGATAGCACTACCGTCGGCACGTGTCGTGATTTTTGTAGCACGTACTACAACTGCCTGAACAACTTCTTTTTTCTTGACGGTACCGTTTGGTGTGGCCTGCTTTACGGAAGCTACAATGATGTCACCCACCATTGCGTAACGACGACGTGAGCCACCAAGCACCTTGATACACATAATCTTTTTGGCACCAGTGTTATCGGCAAGCTTAAGCATAGTCTGCGGCTGAATCATTTTGCAGACTCCTTTTTAGCAGGCTTCTTAGTATCACCATTCAGAACTTTAGCAACGGTAAAACGTTTCATACGGCTCATTGGACGCGTTTCTTCAATTTCTACCATAGTACCTACAGCCAACTCATTGGTTTCATCATGTGCGTGAAAACGAGCAGTGGTTTTATACTGCTTCCGATAGATAGGGTGTGTCTTCAAAGCTTCAACAGCCACAACTACGGTGTTCTGCATCTTATTTGAAACTACTTTACCTGTAAGTTTTCTAGCCATTGTTCTTCTCCAGTTCCGCTAGTTCGCGCTCACTTGTAATAGTAAGGGCTCGAGCCAGATCGGTTTTTAGGTTGCGAATTGCTCGCACTTGCTTAACATCTTTGGTTTTAATTTCTACATAGCCTTCAGCAATTTTCTGGCGAGTGTCAGTAATAAACTTTGCCAGTTCAGCATCTGATTGCAGGCGGATTTCACGAATCTTCATAACTATTCTCCAACTCCCTCACGAACGATAAAACGAGTCTTCATTGGAAGCTTACGTCCAGCCAAGCGCATGGCCTCTTTTGCAACATCCTCACTCACTCCATCAAGTTCAAACACGATTTTGCCGGCCTGGACTTTAGCAACGTAATGATCAACGGCACCCTTACCAGATCCCATGCGCACTTCATTTGGCTTCTTGGTGACTGGTGTGTGTGGGAACACGCGAATCCAAACCTTACCACCACGCTTGATATAGCGAGTCATAGCACGACGAGCAGCTTCGATTTGGCGAGATGTCAGGCGCTCGTTTTCGAGAGCACGCAAACCATAGCGCCCAAACGAGATCTCAGTGCCGCGAGTTGCCTCTCCGCGGTTCTTACCCTTAAAGGTTTTACGGAATTTAGTCTTGCGCGGAAGTAACATTACTTATCCTCTCCCGTATAGATCCAAGCCTTCACGCCAATAATTCCGAAGGTTGTGTGAGCTTCTGCACTCGCATAGCTAATGTTGGCACGGATGGTGTGGAGTGGGATCGAACCCAATGCAACACTTTCAGTACGAGCCATGTCGGCGCCGTTCAAACGGCCGCCAACCTGAACCTTAGCGCCAAGTGCTCCGGCCTTCATAGAGTTTTCAGCAGCATTCTTCAGCACGCGACGGAATGGCATGCGGCGCTCGAGGGCGCTAGCAATATTGTTGGCAACCAATTGAGCTTCCAGGTCTGGTTGACGAATTTCTTCGATATTAACGCGCAACTTGCCCTCAACGACCTTAGCGAGTTCTTTTTTGAGGGCCTCTGCACCAGAGCCACCGCGGCCGATTACAACACCAGGCTTAGCAGTATAAATACTCACTACTACTTCACCGGTATTGCGCTCAATCTCAACACGAGCCACAGCAGCACGAAAACCAAGCATCTTACCAATAATTTCGCGAATTTTAAGGTCTTCCTTTAGGAGAGTGCGATATTCACGACCGGCAAACCAGCGACTGCGCCAGTTACGGTCAGCCTGCAATCGCATTGAAATTGGATTAATTTTTTGTCCCATGACTTACGCTTCCTTCCCACTTGCAGCTAACTGCTTCTTAGGAGTTTTTTCCACTTTTTTTGCTGAACGTTTTTTTTCAACAGTTGCTTCATCAGTAACTACAACCGTGAGGTGCGACATGCGGTGCAAGATTGGAGCAGCCATACCACGTGAGCGTGGTCGGAAACGCTTCAGAGTTGGGCCCTCATCAACCTTAATTTCGGCAACCCGTAGACTGCTTTTACGAGCGTTGTGATTATTTTCAGCATTAGCAACAGCGCTCTTCAAGGCTTCAGCTACCATGACTGCACCTTTTTTTGGTGTAGCTGCAAGCACTTGTTCAGCTTGGGCAACCTGCAAACCGCGCACTAAATCAGCCGACAGTCGCAGCTTGCGTGATGAGATTTTGAGATATTTGATAGAAGCGTGAGTTTTCATAGTTTAACCTTGTTGTTTCGCCAGCTTACCGCCGTGTCCCTTAAACTTACGAGTTGGAGAAAATTCACCGAGCTTATGTCCAACCATATTTTCGGTCACGAATACTGGTACGTGAGTCTTGCCATTATGTACGGCAATCGTCTTACCAACCATTTCAGGAGAAATTGAGCTAGCGCGCGCCCAAGTCTTAATGACGGTTTTGTCACTTGGACCAAGTGCAAGCACTTTTTTGAGAAGTTTGGCGTCTACGTATGGGCCTTTTTTCAGTGAACGGCTCATTTATTTTCCTTTCCTGTGGCGGATTATGTACTTATCAGTTGCCTTGCGACGACGTGTCTTAGCGCCAAGTGCTGGCTTACCCCATGGTGTTACTGGGCGCTTCAGACCAATTGAAGTACCGCCTTCACCACCACCATGACGGTGGTCGTTCGGGTTCATAGCCTTACCACGTACAGTCGGGCGAATACCCATGCGGCGCTTACGACCAGCAGACCCAACCTTAATAAGACTATGGCTTTCATTACCAACACCACCGATTGTTGCGTAACACTCAACACGAACCATGCGCATTTCGCCAGATGGAAGCTTAATTGTAGCCATTTCGCCCTCTTTGGCGGCAAGCTGAGCCTTAGTGCCCGCAGAACGAACAAGCTGTCCACCCTTGCCTGGAGTAAGTTCGATATTATACACCACGCTACCTACTGGGATTTCAGACAATGGCAGGCGGTTGTGCTCGCGAATTTCGCCTTCGGCTGCAGCGGTAATAGTAGCACCTACCTGCATTCCAGAACCGGCGATAATGTAAGCCTTACGGCCTTTTTCGTCACGAATGAGAGCAATGTTTGCTGATCGGCCCGGATCATATTCGATAGCAACAATAGTTGCGCTCTTCATGCCAGCCTGACGAAAATCAACAATACGGATAGCACGCTTAGCTCCACCACCACGGTGACGAACAGTAATCTTACCTTGGTTGTTACGACCAGCCTTTTGCTTGCGCTTAAGGATAAGAGATTTTTCTGGCTTCGTTTTGGTAATTTCATCAAAACGATCAACGCTCATGCCACGACGAGCAGAAGTATTACGCTTAAGTACGCGAATTGCCATTACTTCTTCTCCTCTTTCTTAGTCTTCTCAGCAGCCTTCTTGGCCTTCTTGTCTTCCTTAGCTGGTTCTTCCTGGCCAAGATCAAAGGCAGCAATCTTCTGACCTGCAGCAACCTGAACATAGGCTTTCTTCACGTCTACACGACGACCCTTAACCTGACGGAAGCGCTTTTCCTTACCTTTGGCGATCGAGATGCGTACATCGGTAGGATCAACTTTAAACTGATCCTTTACCGCACGAGCAACTTCGATTTTGTTAGTGCTCATCGGAACAGTAAAGGTATACACGCCCTTGGCAGCCTGCATAAGGGTCTTTTCAGTAATTTTTGGTACGATTACAAGACTCACTTCTGACCTCCTAGCCAGGTAGAAATTGCTTCGAGGCCGGGCTTATCAACGAGGATATTGTCGGCATTCATGATATCGAAAGCTGTCAGCTGACTAACGAGTCGGTATTGTACCTGAGTAAGGTTGGCAACCGAGCGAACTGCCTTTTGATCAACTGCCGCAACTACCACCAAAACACTTCCGGTAAAACCGAGCTTAGCAATTAATGCTTGCGCATCCTTTGTCTTACCACTAGCAACTTCAAAAGCTTCGATAGTCGATACCTGCTTAGCTTTAGCAGAAAGAGCATGCGCGATACTGGCTCGAATAGCCTTCTTTGGCATTTCTACTGAGTAATTTTGCTCACCGGTTGGCCCAAAAATAGTACCACCACCACGCCAGAGCGGATTACGGATAGAACCGGTACGAGCCCGACCGGTACCTTTTTGTCGCCATGGCTTCTTACCGCCACCACGAACTTCCCCACGAGTTTTCGTCTTAGCCGTTGCCTGGCGGGCATTAGAAAGCGTACGAAGATAGGCCTGCTTCAAGAGCTCAGGAGTTACTTCACGTTCAAATACGGCTTTATCAAGTGTAACTTCAGTCGATGCTTTTGAACCAGTCTTAGTGTATGCTGCTACCTTCATGCTTGCGCCCCTCGAATAAGAATGAGGCTCTTATTTGGACCAGGAACAGCACCTTTTACAGCGATAAGATTCTGCTCAATATCCACTAAAGCAACCTTGAGGTTCTTAACAGTTACTTGCTCGTGACCCATGTGGCCAGCCATCTTAATGCCCTTCATGACATGTTGTGGGTAACCAGCACCAATTGATCCTGGCGCGCGGTAATTGCGTGAACCGTGAGTCTTAGGCCCACGATGGAAGTTATGGCGCTTAATAGTTCCAGCGAAACCCTTACCCTTAGATACGCCAGTTACGGCAACCATTTCTCCAGCTTCAAAAATATCAGCCTGGATTGTGTCACCTACTTTTGGAGCTGCTTCTCCCTCAACGTCAGTTGTGCGAACTTCTACAAGATGCTTAGATTTCGCGCCACTGGCCTTGAGGTGACCAGCCTTAGATTTTGCATGTCCCTTAAGGATTTGCTTGTCTTCGCCGAAGCCAATTTGAGCCGCGGTATAGCCATCGTTTTCCATGGTCTTAAGCTGGGTAACTACACAAGGACCAGCCTGAAGTACGGTTACAGGCTGCAAACGACCTTCGGCATCAAAGATCTGTGTCATTCCAACTTTTTTGGCCAAGATGGCTTTCATTATCGTGCTAGTTTACTTTCTTCTTAAAACAAAGGCTGGCAAGCGGATTGGTTTCCAGGTATCTGGACCTAATCACTTCCCAGAAATATTTAGTCAACGAGAGATAGTTTATCAGGTTTGCACCAGATATGTCAAGAAGAAACTATAATTATTTCGTGGATAAGCCCAAAGCCATTGACAATATTGTTTTTTTATTGCTATATTTTATATCACATCTGTACCTACTACCCGAGGAACACCTACCATGCCCGAAGAAACTCTTCCCGTCGACTTCGGCTTCGGCATCAACGTCGATCGTGTAAACGGCTACCCCGTACGGGTCCGTTACTTCGTACGCAAGCCCCACGACACGGGCGCGCTCTCCAAGACAGTGGACCTGCAACAGCGAAGTTCTCGTCTGCGCAGCATGGTGGATGAGAGCATCAAGCAGCGATACGGCACCGACACCCAGCCACTTCGAATTTCTGTGCAGAACCGGCGTGGGCTGGAGATGACGATCGAGCAGGACATCCCTCGCTACTTCTCCATCATCATGCTGACCGACGAGGATGACAGCAGAATCATCGAGGCCATCAAGGTCTTGATGGAAGCCATCACACCCAACTTGGATGCGGCCGAGATGCTCGAGCTCACACAAACCACACCGCTTTCGTAGCGGCTCCCCCGGACCACACTTAGTCCGGGGTATTTTATTACTAAAAAATCCCCGACAAACGGGGATTTTTTAGATGAACTACTAGGAGTAGTTACATTTTAATTTCGATATCGACACCAGCTGGTAAAGATAGATTCATGAGCGAATCAATGGTCTTAGGAGTTGGCTCGGTAATATCGATAAGCCGCTTGTGCGTTCGCATCTCAAAAGCCTCGTGGCTGTCCTTAAAGATGTGAGGACTGCGGATGACAGTAGTGGTGTGTCGATCGGTTGGCAATGGAACCGGGCCAGCTACCTGGGCACCAGTGCGGATTGCTGTGTCGATAATCTGCTTAGTCGACTGATCAATCACCTTATTGTCATAAGCCTTGAGTCGGATGCGGATGCGTTGAGCGGTTTTTTCTACCATAGTAGTGCTTTACTTGGTGATCTTCGTTACAACACCAGCGCCAACGGTACGTCCACCTTCGCGAATCGCAAAGCGGAGACCTTCATCCATAGCAATAGGAGCAAGAAGTTTAACCGAACAGTTGATGTTATCACCAGGCATTACCATCTTGGTTCCTTCTGGAAGCTTCACTTCACCAGTAACATCGGTGGTACGGAAGTAGAACTGAGGCTTGTAGCCGTCTACGAAAGGAGTGTGGCGTCCACCTTCATCCTTAGTGAGTACGTATACTTCAGCTTCAAACTCGGTGTGAGGAGTGATTGAACCCGGCTTAGCGATAACCTGACCGCGCTCAATCTGAGTGCGCTCAATACCACGAAGCAAGAGACCAACGTTATCGCCTGCCTGACCTTCGTTCAGCATCTTGCGGAACATTTCTACGCCAGTCACAACAGTCTTTTGATTGTCCTTAATACCAACAATTTCAACTTCTTCGTTAACGTTTACCTTACCCTGCTCAATACGGCCGGTAGCAACAGTACCACGACCCTTAATCGAGAATACGTCTTCGATTGGCATAAGAAATGGCTTATCAAGTTCACGCTCTGGCTGTGGGAGGTACTCATCCATAGCCTTTACGAGCTCCATGATTGAGTCTTCGGCAGCAGCATCGCCTTCGAGAGCCTTAAGAGCTGAACCCTTAACGATTGGGCAGTCAGCGTCGAATTCGTTCTTTTCGAGGAGTTCGCGGATTTCAACCTCTACGAGCTCAGCGAGTTCTGGGTCGGCCTGATCCATTTTGTTCATGTATACGAGAATCTTTGGAACACCAACCTGACGAGCCAAGAGAACGTGCTCGCGGGTCTGAGGCATAGGGCCGTCAGCAGCAGAAACCACCAAAATAGCTCCATCAACCTGAGCAGCACCGGTGATCATGTTTTTAACATAGTCAGCGTGACCAGGCATATCTACGTGTGCGTAGTGACGGCTCTCTGATTCGTACTCCTGGTGAGAGGTAGCAATGGTAATACCACGCTCGCGCTCTTCTGGAGCCTTATCGATTTCATCATAAGCAACTGATTTGTTTACGTCTGATGGTAGTTTCTTTGCAAGTACAGCAGTAATTGCTGCTGTAAGGGTGGTCTTACCATGGTCAACGTGACCCATAGTACCAACGTTAATGTGCGGTTTGTCGCGCTTAAATTCTGCAGCCACGAACTTCTCCTTTGTATACAATTAGTGATTAATGATTAATTTTGTGACTAAGACAAGAAAAATTGCCTGTTTGTCACAGGACTGAATCATTGTAAGGGTTTTTCTTAGATTTGTAAAGAGAAAACGTCTCGAGGAGTCCTCGAGACGTACTATTACTTCACTCGCCATTTTCGAACTCATCGAAAATGGCCACTTCTTCGACATGACCATGGCTATTCAGAATCCATGCATCCTCTATACGGGCCTGTCCGTAACACGCCACCCAGATGCGAACCCCATAAAAAGCCAGGCAACGCGAGATAAGCATGGCCGACCCCAAAGCGATTAACGCAACCATCATGAATTCGCGATAGGAATACTCATCGACATATTCGAGTTGCACAATGAACATGCCAAGCACAACTATGCATGCCATCACGCCAGAGACTGGGATCAGAATCACTTCATCAAATTCCTTCTGAAAACCGGAGAAATCACCATCGATAAAGCGCTGCCACTTCCACTTCTCAAGACGAGGGCCAAGCGCTCGCTCACGTCGTCGCGTGGCTCTTACCTGATCGCGAAACTTTCGATCGAACTCACGCTGCTCCGGATCAGTATGCGCTCGACTCGGATGGATACTGAAGAGGCCTATCATCTCAAAATTTTCCCAAGGAAACACTGCTCCTCCTAAGGTGCAAGATGGACAAGACTATACGCCAAAAGCGCCCCTGTTTTCAAGGGCGCTTGTATTTGACGAGAAAGCTTAGTGGCTATTCGGACTTTGCGGCGGCACTTTTACCGATAAGTTCTTCGGCAATATTGCGTGGAACTTCAGCGTAGTGGTCAAATTCCATCGAATAGCTGGCTCGACCCTGAGTCATAGAACGAACAGTCGTGGCATACCCAAACATTTCGGAAAGCGGAACAAAGCCGTCGATAATTTTTGCACCCAAACGATCTTCCATCTTTTCGATGCGTCCGCGCTTGGAGTTCATGTCACCAACCACATCACCCATAAACTCTTCTGGAGTTGTGACTTCAACCTTCATGACTGGCTCGAGAATAACCGGATCAGCCTTACGCACACCTTCTTGCAGTGCCATCGAACCAGCAATCTTGAAGGCCATTTCTGACGAGTCAACTTCGTGGTATGAGCCGTCATACAACTTAGCTTTTACGTCTACCACTGGGTAACCAGCAAGCACGCCATTACCCATAGCCTCTTTAATGCCTTCTTCAACAGGCTTGATGTACTCACGTGGTACCACACCACCAACGATGGCATTCTCAAATTCAAAGGTTGGCTTATCACCTTCAATATCTTCAGCATGTACGAGCGGACTAACTTCAATCCACACATGCCCGTACTGACCACGTCCACCGGACTGACGCACAAACTTTCCTTCTACCTGTACGGTTTTGCGGATGGTTTCACGATAGGCAACTTGTGGACGCCCAACATTGGCTTCTACCTTAAACTCTCGCTTCATACGGTCTACAAGAACTTCGAGGTGAAGCTCACCCATTCCAGAGATGAGAGTCTGTCCAGCTTCATTATCCGAGCTCACGCGGAAAGTCGGATCTTCTTCCGCCAGACGCGAGAGCGCCAATGACATCTTTTCTTGGTCGGCCTTAGTCTTTGGCTCTACAGCAATCTGAATAACTGGCTCAGGAAATGTGATCTGTTCGAGGATTACCGCGTGTCCAACCTCGCACAAAGTGTGACCGGTCATGGTGTTCTTAAGACCAACTGCTGCGGCAATCTCACCGGCATACACTTCCTGCACTTCTTCACGCTGGTTAGCGTGCATACGCAAGATACGGCCAATACGTTCTTTTTCACCCGTTGAGCTATTGAGAACATACGAACCACTCTTGAGCGTTCCGGCATAAATGCGGAAGAAGCAAAGCTTACCAACAAATGGGTCTGTCGCGATCTTAAAAGCCAAACCAACGAACGGTACATCATCTGCGACTTTTAGCACTTCCTGTTCGCCAGTCTTGACGTTGTCGGCTAGTGGAGCGGCAATATCAAGTGGAGTTGGTAAGTAGTCTACAACAATATCCAAAAGCTTCTCGACGATTACGCCGCGGCCATCACCACCAGATACGATGAAGAATTCACCCGAGAGTACGCTCTTACGAATGCAAGACTTAATCTCATCTTCGCTGAGCTCAGTGCCTTCGAGGTATTTTTCCATAATCGCATCATCAGCTTCCACGGCAGCTTCAATGAGGTGTTGACGATAGCGCTCGGCTTTTTCCTTCATGTCTTCAGGAATTTCACTCTCAACGAGCTCTTTGTCCTTATATTCGGTGTAGGTGTAAGCCTTCATCGCAATTAAATCAACAATGCCGTTGATAGACTGCTCTTCACCAATTGGCAAATGGATTGGATAGGCTCGCTTGGTTAGACGAGCATGGATTGATTCAAGGCTCTTGTAAAAATCCCCACCTGTCTGATTGATCTTGTTGATGAAGCAGATGCGAGGCACACCGTACTTGTTAGCCTGGCGCCATACAGTTTCAGACTGTGGCTCTACACCCATTTTACCGTCAAACACCGTCACCGCACCATCGAGCACGCGCAAAGAACGCTCAACCTCTACAGTAAAGTCGATGTGGCCAGGGGTATCAATAATATTAATGCGCTTACCGTTCCAGAAACAGGTCGTCGCAGCCGAAGTAATAGTAATTCCACGCTCGCGCTCCTGCTCCATCCAGTCCATGGTGGCTTCACCTTCGTGCACTTCACCAATCTTGTGAGTCTTACCTGTGCGGTAAAGCACACCTTCAGTAACGGTCGTTTTACCAGCATCGATGTGGGCAATAATACCAATGTTACGTGTGTTTTCGAGAGAATATTCGCGAGCCATAAAAATCCTTATTTATCTATATTAGTGATGAATAGCGCAAACCAAAAAAATAGCGCGTGGCGCGTATCAGATACATACTAGCATATAACCAACGCTCCGACAACCCATAAGTATTTGACAGACATGTGTTTTCCTCGTATAGTTAGCCGTTGAAATCGCACCTTCATTTCTGGAGAGGAATTCCCCATGACTTCAGCAGTCCGCAAGTCGGCACCAATCAAGCGAGTCAACCCCAAGATCGATTTCGAGACAAGCTCGCGCCCTTCATCAGGCGCAATGAACCTACTGGGCTGGATCGCTGACAACCCACTGGTTACCCGTGTTTCTGTCGAAGCCGGGAAGCGTACCGCTCGAGCTGCCGGCCCGGCCAGACTTCGCATCATTGGTTGCACAGCGGATGCAGTGAAGATCACTATCTGCTGTGATGGCCTGCAGCATGCTGCCTGGATGATGTATCAACGAGGAGAAACACGATCAGTTCTCGAGTATCTACGCAAAACGTCGGCCCTGGAGTACGATCGTACTGCTCGACAGGATTTCTGCGCCTTCTGTGACAGCCTGCTGCCAGCCAATCACGGCGGAAACCGTAACCACCCCTGGCGTATCAGTAACTGCCATCGAATCTTCATCAAGCCCGATGAGCCGATGTGCGACAGCTGTCTTGATCGAGAACAAAAGTACGCCGCAGAAGAGGATGGCCTCACAGCCGCAAATGATGATTTTTCACCAGAGACAGCCTACCCCGGGCGGACTCAATCAGCTACCAATGCTCCACGTATGACTTCCGAAGAATTCCTGGAGGAGCTTCGTTCTGAAGTTGTGGCTGCTGCAGATCGCGAGGCCGCAAAGAAGCGCAAGGCCTGGTGGCGCCGACTTCGAAACAGGTAATCCCCACCCCGACACACTGTCGGGGTTATTTTTTACCCACAAATAGTTCTTCGCCGCCAATATTCTTAGCAAAAAAACTATCGTGCGAGATATAGAGAATTGCCCCTTCGTAGCGCTTTAAGGCATTTTCTAGCTCTTCAATAGAGGGCAAATCTAGATGGTTGGTTGGCTCGTCAAGAATAAGTACGTTCGGACGCTGTGCAAACAGAGCAATTAGCTGAATTCTGGCTTTTTGCCCTCCAGAAAGATGCTCAACAGGCGTAGCTCCATCATGCCGCTCAAACAGATATTCTCGCAAAGTTTTTACTATTGCCTCATCATTCACCGCCCTACCGGCTCGTGAATAAATATCAGCCACCGCTTCAGCGAGTGTCATAGCGAGATAGCGAGCATCAATTTCTTGCTCATATCTACCCAGCACCAATGACGACGAGCATTCGATGACACCACCAAACACCGTACTCTCAAGAGCAGCCCCTTCAGCGGTTGCCGTAATTGCATCTACAAGCGTGGTTTTACCGGCGCCGTTCCGACCCACAATATGCACTCGCTCTCCGGCGCGCAATTCAAAACTCATATCGGCAAACAGCGGTTCGACGTAACCCAAAGACAGCTCATCAATACGGACTAGGGTAGCTGCATTACCGGACACTGTTTCTCGAGCAGCACGCAAATTAATCGACTTCGCCTTATATTTTTCGTATTGTTCGCTTTGACCCCGCTTCAAGCCCTGCACCGACTCTTGATCGATCCAAATAGTTGGCTTAGAGATTCGCTCTTCAAGCTCGGCAATTTCCCGCTGCAAACGTCGTACGAGCGGAATAAACGGGTTAGGACTTTGTTTGGTGCGGACTTTTTTCAGTTCCGCCTGTTTGAGGGCTTCCCGTCGATTCTCTAGGGTCTTTACATCAACCTCATACTGATGCATGGCACTCGCTGAGCTGACGGTATTCTGCTTAAGGTAGGCTTCATAATTACCTGGATAACTCTGCAATTTTTGATCTTTAAGTTCGAGCACCCTGTCGGCACACGCCAGCACATCACGGTCGTGCGAAATAACAAGCACGGCCGAGCGAACCTCCTTGAGCCATGCCGTAAAGCTAGCCTTTGCCACATAGTCCATATGGTTGGTCGGCTCATCGAGGATCAACAGATCAGCATTCGAATACTCAATTTGCACCAGTTGAGCAAAGCGCTTTTGCCCGCCCGACAAATCACTAAACTTACCACCAATTTGCTCAGCTGTAAGCTGGTAGGCTTTGAGCGACTCAATCACCTGATCTTTTACGTGATAATAGCCGAGCTCATCATAGCGCTCGAGAGCGTTGGAATAATCTTCGATGAGCTTCATATCATCGCCCATCGTATCCGGATACGTGTCGATTATCTGAGTAAGCCGGATGTAGTCACGCAAGCCAGCCAAAACGTAATCCACAACCGATAGACCGACATCTACCGAGTGCTGCTCCTGTTCAGTAGTAAGAATAACCACACCTTTGCGCAATCGAACCGAGCCGATATAATCAGCATCTTCTCCAGTAATAATTCGCGCGAGCGTAGACTTCCCTACCCCATTGCGCCCGATAAAGCCCACAACTTCACCAGCCTGGATTTGTAATTCCGTATTTTTAAGCAGCACGTTGGCGCCAGCTTGCTTCTCATCAATCTTGACTTCTAGTAACATAGTTTTTCTAGTATATCTGTAAAGCATTATTTGCGCAAAAGAAATACGACCAGAATATACTCTGGTCGTAAAATGCCCTACGGTTTGCGAGCACCCTTCTGCCCAATCCTGGGAAGACTGGTGTCGACAACACCATGTGGTTGGCCGGCTTCGTCGTAGCACCCCTCGTGAAAGTGCTCGACTCGATTCCACTTGCCACGCTTATAGACGTTGCAGATCACCTTTTTGAGCCGAACCCTTGCCTTGAAGCGCAGTGGCTGGTCGCAGTATTGGCACCGGGTGGTGTCACCAGGATCGATGTAGCGCAACACCGCCCGAGTACCTAGCTTCTTTGTCGCTCGGCTCGCGCCACCTCCATTCGCTCTTGCCATAATCCCTCCGAAGGTACAGATTGAGTGCGCATATTTTAGTATGCAAGTATTAGGATGTCAATCGCTAGCGGTAGTAGAACTCTGCAAAGAAACGGCCATCTTCAGGGGCTTCAACTAGGCGCATAAGATCCGGCATACTTCGCATATAATCTGCATCTGTCCAATCTGGCTGCAAGTCACTCCAAAAAACTTCACCGGCGGCATGCGCCTCGTAAAACTGATCAGTTTGCGCAGTGCCGCGGAACATATGAAAGAAAATTTCGCTCACCGGTGCCCCATTTTCTTCAATAGTGACGTAACCATCGCCTACATGCTTAAGCTCACTCTTTAAGCCGGTCTTCTCAAATAGTTCACGATGAGCTGCCTCGTGCACGGTTTCACCAAGGTGGAGCTTGCCATACGGCAGGCCTACCTGCCCTAAAAGTGGCTGCACTTTGCGACGCATCAAAAGCCAGCGGCCGAGACGATCACGAATAGCAAGTAAAATAACAATCTTGGGCTGCAAGCGTGGCTTGAGCGATTCCAGTGAGAGTGTGTCAACGTAGCGCTTCCCATCCACCGTAAGCGAGTAATGTTTATCGGCGGTTTGCTCAACATAACCTTCTTGCATGAGTGATTTTAAATGGTATGCAAAGAGATTACTCTCTACGCCAGCAGGTTTAATATCTCGATAACGCAAAGAGTCTCCGCGCATTAAGTTGCGCAATATGGTTCGTTGAATGTGGTGCATCATAGTTTTAGTATACCATGACTCAAATTTAGTTGAGTCAAAAATTCTGGCCTAGATTAGCCCCGAGAGGTACGAGATAGTGAGAGTGTTCCTGGCACCTTGCAAGTAAAGGAAAGACAATGCCGGACGGATACCACCTGGCAAGCTCAGAAATTTGCAAAGGGAAATTGGGAGAAATCTCAAAGATCCAAGAAGAGCTTGATGAGCTCAACGATGCAATGATTCAAGGATGTCGGATTATGGCACTCCTTGAGCTCTCAGACCTCGTCGGAGCCATTGAGCTTTTTCTCGAGGACTATTTCTCTGGATTTACAATCGACGACATTCTAATCATGCAGCGCATCACCAAGCGCGCCTTTCAGAATGGAGTGAGGACATGAATGAGTGGTACTTTGCACAGCCTACAATTGACTATCGTCTGCTCGCCGAAGCGATTGATTTCTACTCGCAGCAAGGTTATCGATACCTCGAAACCCCCTGGATTGTCGGCCACCGATTTACGGAGGCTACCAAGCCAGCAGGCCGTAGAGACTTCTATTGCCTCGACGGCTATCTCGTCGCCTCTGGCGAACAGAGCTTTATGAGCGCCATGCATTCCGGAGCACTCGAGCCCGGAGGTAAGTATCAAACCGTTACGCCCTGCTTTCGCGACGAAGCCGTCGATGAGCTACACCAGACATGGTTCTTGAAACTCGAGCTAATCTGGTACCGACCGAATTTGCCCGTAAAGTATGGCTCTGTGTATTCCGTCATGAACGACGCGAATTCATTTATGAGTCGCCACATCAAGACACAGCGCACGAGCCCCGGGATGTGTTCTGAAGACCCAACATCTGAACACGGCGCATTCACATACGACATAGAATCACTAGAAGGCATTGAACTCGGCTCCTATGGATATCGTCGCCTACTCAGTGAGTACTGGATTTACGGGACCGGGCTTGCCCTACCCCGATTTACCGTCGCCAAAACTATCCAACTGACAAAAGGAGCTGCATGACCCACCGCATCACCATTAAAGCCACCAGGGTCGAGGGAGTTGGCTACGGTGGGTTTGGCACCCGGACCGACTACTATCTCAAGTGCACCTGTGGCTTCTCGCGCTACGTAGATCCAATCGGTAAAAAAGATGCAACCGCACTCCACGCCACCCAGCATCTCTTGGAGAGCGTTATCGCCGAATTGGGCCTCGACTTTTCCATGAACCTCAGCTATCACTAACCCCTTAACCGAGTAAACTCCTCGCTTGAGGGGTTTACTCGGTTTATAGCGTGTAGACCGTTTTAGCTAGATGACTCGCAAGGCTAAAACAAAATCTCCTCGTAAAACGTACTGGTACGTACGGTGTCGAGGAGATTTTGAGTTTAAACGCTGCGAGACGCTAGATACAAACGGTCGCTAGTACCGTGCGAAGTGGGCAAAAGCTTTATTAGCCTCAGCCATCTGATGAGTATCAGCCTTTTTCTTGATGGCATC
>CAZYFT010000003.1:27729-39938 GCA_964646575.1 uncultured Candidatus Saccharibacteria bacterium
GCATCGTACACGAGGTTTTCTGCGAGGCGCTTTTTACCATCCTTCATGACCTTGTTAATCATACGAGTAACAAGTACAGAGTTGTACTGCATGTCTGGAGCGAGTTCACGCTTGAGAGATTTAGTCTTTTTTCGTGGCATACTATTCTCCCTTCGCCTTCTCGAGCTTAGCACCGTACTTAGATCGGCCCTGCTTACGGTTAGCAACACCAGCTGTGTCGAACGAACCACGCACTACGTGATAACGAACACCCGGAAGGTCTTTTACACGACCGCCGCGCACGAGCACCACTGAGTGCTCCTGCAGGTTGTGGCCAATGCCGCCAATGTAAGCAGTTACTTCCATTCCGTTGGTGAGGCGCACACGGGCTACCTTACGAAGCGCTGAGTTCGGCTTCTTTGGAGTTTGGGTGAATACCTTAGTACACACACCGCGCTTCAAAGGCGCGTCCAATGGACGAACGCGACCCTTGAGAGCGTTGAGGCTACGGCTCAAGGCTGGCGACTTACTTTTGCGTCGAGCCTTGGCGCGTGGTTTGCGAATGAGTTGGTTAATCGTTGGCATAAAACTTCAGTATCTTATCAGATTTACGCCTTCTGGTCAACCTGGTCTTCGTCGTCTGTACGAAAACCGGTACCAACTGGGATCAATCGACCAATGATCACATTCTCTTTGAGTCCTCGGAGCTTGTCTGTCTTGCCGCGCAATGCTGCACCAATCAACACCTTCATCGTCTCCTGGAAGGAAGCGGCAGAGAGCCAGCTATCGGATGAGATAGAGATCTTAGAGATTGGCATGAGTAGCTGCTCGTAAGTTGCAGGTGTCTTCTTGGCTTCTTCAGCGGCGCGATTAGCCTCCCACAGAGCAGTCTTGGAGATTACATCCCCAGCGATAAACTCAGTGTCATTTGGCTCTTCGATGCGCACACGGCTGAACATCTGGCGAATTATCACTTCGATGTGCTTAGAGGCAATCGTCTGACCTTGTGAAGCGTAGATAGCCTGTACTTCGTCAACGATGTAGCGTTCTACGGCTTCGGCACCCAAGAGTCGGAGCATGTCTTGGAGGTTCACAGAACCTTCAGACAGGCGCTGACCAACCGTTACGAGGTCACCATTCTTCACCTTGAGGGTAACGTAATCAGGGAGTGTGTACTCCTTGATGTTGCCACCTTCGTGGGTCAATTCGATTTTGCCCTTTGCAACCTTAACAGTTCCATCGGCACCAGCTTTTACAGTGCGCTTACCAGTTTCGTTTTGAGCGAGCACATCGCCCTTTGCTACTTCAGCGCCAGTCTTAACGGTCGGTTTCATGCCTTCCTTCAGCTCATATGGAGTGATCTTGAGATCAGCCGGAGCAATACGGAGCATTTGCTTACCTTCGGTGGCTTTAAGCGTAACTACACCATCGATTTCGGCAAGAATTGCTTCACCGCGTGGGTTACGAGCTTCGAAGATTTCTTCAACACGCGGGAGACCCTGTGTGATATCAGCAGCCGAAGCTACACCACCAGCGTGGAAGGTACGCATAGTAAGCTGAGTTCCTGGTTCACCGATAGACTGAGCGGCCATAATACCCACGGCTTCACCGGTTTCTACCAAGTGGCCCCGTGCAAGATCGGTACCATAACAGTGCTTACAAATTCCCCAGGCTAGGGTACATTTGAGGATTGAGCGGATGGTTACGGTTTCGATTCCGGCATCGGTGATTTCGCGAGCCATCTCATCAGTTACCAGTTCGCCAGCCTTCACGATTGTACGGCGACCATCTTTTACATCGGCAGCAACATAGCGACCTACAATCCATGGAGCCAAGCTATCCTGACCGGCAGCCTGAGCTTCTGAAAGGTGTACTTTATAACCTTCCTTATCACCACAGTCGTCAGCAGCAATCATTACGTCTTGTGCCACATCTACGAGACGACGGGTGAGGTAACCAGATTCGGCGGTCTTCAGTGCAGTGTCGGTAAGACCTTTACGTGCACCGTGCGAAGAGATGAAGTACTCGAGGATCGAAAGACCCTCTTTGTAGTTGCTCTTCACTGGAAGCTCAATGGTCCCACCAGTTGAGTTGAGCACCAAGCCCTTCATACCAGCCATCTGGTTAGCCTGACCGACAGTCGCACGAGCACCACTTTCGATGTCCATAGCAAGTGTTGAGCTGTTTGGATTTAGCTCGGCTGTAAGTTCAGCTTCAATCTGTTCGCCAACCTCTTTCCAGGTCTCAACAGTACGCTCTTTACGCTCTTCGTTGGTGATGAGACCCTGCTGATACTGCGAGGTAATCGCCAAGGTTCGCTTTTCACCGTCATCGAGCAATTGAGCTTTCTTCTGTGGGGTCTGGAGATCATCCATACCAAGCGAGAAGCCAGACTCAGTTGCGTACTGATAGCCAATCTCTTTAATGCGGTCAGCTACCTGAGCAGTTTCTTCACCACCAAAGCCTGTGAAGACTTTCGCGAGTACACCCTTAAGCTTCGACTTGGTCATCGCATCATTCTGGAAGGACATGCCTTCTGGAAGCACTTCGTTAAAGAGGATACGTCCAGCTGAAGTTTCCAGCACTTCGCCCTGAATCTTAACGCGAATTTTAGCGCGCAAGTGCACAGCTGCCTGCTGATAGGCCATAATCGCTTCTTCTACCGAGGTAAATGCCTTGCCTTCACCCTTCGCACCGTCGTCAAAACTGGTCATATAGAAACAGCCAAGTACGATTTCGTGTGATGGGTTTACAATCGGCTCACCCGAAGATGGCTTCAAAAGGTTGCGGCTAGCAAGCATAATTTCGCGAGCTTCTTTCTGAGCGGCATCTGAGAGCGGAACGTGAACAGCCATCTGGTCACCATCGAAGTCGGCGTTGAAGGCCGCACATACGAGTGGATGGAGCTGGATAGCTTTACCTTCGATCAATACTGGCTTGAAAGCCTGGATAGAAAGTCGGTGCAAGGTCGGTGCGCGGTTGAGGAGCACGTACTTACCGGTAATCACTTCTTCCAAAGTGTCCCACACTTCTGTGCGAGCGCGTTCAATCATACGGGCGGCACTCTTTACGTTGTGAGCATACTCTTTTTCGATGAGCTTCGAGATAACAAACGGCTTGAAGAGTTCCAGCGCCATCATCTTTGGCAAACCACACTCGTCGAGCTTGAGGTGTGGACCAACTACGATTACCGAACGACCCGAGTAGTCTACACGCTTACCCAAGAGGTTCTGACGGAAGCGACCCTGCTTACCCTTGAGGAGGTCTGTGAGGCTCTTAAGCTTCTTGCGTGATCCACCAACGGCAGTTACAGCACGCTCACGACGAGCGTTGTTGTCGATCAAGGCATCAACAGCTTCCTGGAGCATACGCTTTTCGTTGCGACAGATTACTTCTGGAGCAGCGAGATCGTAGAGCTTCTTCAAGCGGTTGTTACGGTTAATCACACGACGGTAGAGATCGTTCAAGTCGGAAGCGGCAAAGCGACCACCATCCAGCTGCACCATTGGGCGCAAGTCTGGTGGAATAACTGGCAATTCAGAAATTACCATCCACTCTGGCTTAAGTCCGGCCTGCTGCATGCCTTCTACAGCCTTAAGGCGCTTCAATGCCTTACGCTTACGCTGACCAGCTGTAGTTGCAGCCTCTTCACGCAATTCCTCGGCTAGCTTATCAAGCTCAACTTCTGAGAGAAGTTCACGAATAGCCTCGGCACCGATACCAGCCTTAAATACGTTGCCGTACTTAATGTTGAGTTCACGATACATACCTTCTGGCAAGAGCTGATACTTGGCAAGTGCCTCAAGTTCATTCTTAGCGGTAAGGTAGTTAGTTTCGAGGTCGGCTAATTCCTTAGCAGCTTCTTCGGTGAGATTCGACTCATCGGTAACTTCGTGCTTGGTGATGATTTCTTTCTTGTAGCCCTGATAATCAGAGTTGAGATCAGTCAAAGCTTTTTCACGAGCTTCGTCGTCAACCGACTGCACGATGAAGTTTGCAAAGTAGGTTACACGCTCCAGGTCACGCACACTCATATTCAGGAGCGTACCAATCGAGCTTGGAGTACCACGCAAGAACCAAATGTGGCTCACTGGAACTGCCAAGTGGATGTGACCCATGCGCTCACGTCGTACGATTGAGCGAGTTACGAGTACGCCACACTTATCACAAACAATACCTTTATAGCGGATACCTTTGTACTTACCGCAGTAACACTGCCAGTCCTTGGTTGGTCCAAAGATCTTTTCGCAGAACAAACCATCTTTTTCTGGCTTTTGCGTGCGGTAGTTAATGGTTTCTGGCTTGGTAACTTCACCGTGGCTCCAGTCCAAGATGTGCTCTGGGCTAGCCAGCGCCAACTTGATGGAAGTGAAGTCGATGGTTGGTTGGTTAAAGTCCTGTTGCATGACTATACCTCCTCCTCTTTAGTTTCTGCTGGCGCGTCCTCGGCGAGTACTTCAAAGTCGTCAACGGCTCCGTCTTCTGCAAGATCAACTACGGCTGTATCTGGGTCAGTACCCATTAATAGCTCATCGTCGGCAAGATCAACAGCTTCTTCATTCACTTCTTTATCGATTGCCTCATCGGCGTCAATTTCTACGTGATTGTGTTCAAGCTCAACCGCAAGTCCGAGTGACTGCAATTCTTTAACGAGTACGTTAAAGCTTTCCGGAACACGTGGACCCTTAATCTCTTCAGACTTAATGATAGCCTCGTAAGCTTTCGAGCGGCCAATCACGTCGTCAGACTTAATGGTGAGCACTTCTTGGAGAGTGTGAGCAGCACCGTAAGCTTCGAGTGCCCATACTTCCATTTCTCCAAAGCGCTGACCACCCATCATCGCCTTACCACCTAGTGGCTGCTGCGTAACCATTGCGTACGGTCCGGTGGATCGAGCGTGGATCTTGTCATCAACCATGTGATGAAGCTTGAGCATATATTTCACACCAATCGTGGTCTTCTGGTCGAATGGTTCACCCGAGAAGCCGTGGTAGAGCTGAGCCTTACCATCTTCTGGCAAACCAGCACGCTTAAGTTCCGACTTAATGGTTTCGATATCAACACCATCTAGAACTGGGCTGGCTACCTTATAACCGAGCGCCTGAGCCGCCCAACCAAGGTGAGTTTCCAAAATCTGTCCGATGTTCATACGAGCACCAATTCCGAGTGGGTTCAATACGATGTCAACTGGTGTACCGTCTTCGAGATATGGCATGTCTTCAACCGGCATTACCTTCGAGATAACACCCTTGTTACCGTGACGACCGGCCATCTTGTCTCCAACCGAAATCTTACGGAGCTGAGCTACAGCAACATAAATTTGCTGAGTTACGCCACTTGGAAGATCATCGCCGTTTTCTCCTGAGAGAATCTTGACGCCAACAATCTTACCGGAGCTACCGTTTGGCATGCGCAAGCTGGAGTCTTTCACTTCGCGGGCTTTTTCACCAAAGATGGCGCGCAAGAGCCGTTCTTCAGAGCTGAGTTCGGTTTCACCCTTCGGGCTGATCTTACCCACGAGGATATCACCGGCGGTTACTTCGGCACCAATGCGGACGATACCGTCTTCGTTGAGATCCTTGAGCGCTTCGTCACCAACGTTTGGAATATCGCGAGTTACGAGCTCTGGTCCAAGCTTGGTGTCACGTACATCAATCTGGAAAGTCTCAATGTGGATCGAGCTATAGCGATCATCCTGCACGAGACGTTCAGAAATGATGATGGCATCTTCAAAGTTGTGTCCATCAAAGCTCATGAAGGCTACGAGAACGTTTTGTCCGAGCGCCAGTTCACCGTCGATGGTAGACATACCGTCAGCCAGTACATCGCCTTTTTTAACCTTATCGCCAGCAGTTACAGCACAGCGCTGGGTCATGGCTTCACCCTGGTTGGAGCGGATGAATGTCATCAGCTCATAGGTCTTCGACTTACCGTCTTTGTACTTCACGGTAATTGTTTTAGCAGTAGCGCTGGTTACTTCACCATCGCCTTCGGCCAAAATTACCTGACCGGAGTCTTCAGCTACACGGCGCTCAACACCAGTACCAACTACCGGAGCTTGCGGTCGCACGAGAGCAACCGCTTGCTTTTGCATGTTTGCACCCATCAGGGCACGGCGAGCATCGTCGTGTTCCATGAACGGAATCAGGGCTGCAGATACACCAACGATTTGCTGCGAAGAAATATCAACGTAGTTCACGTCATCGGCAGAAAGCTCTGCAGCTTCACCACCTACGCCACGGGCTGAGAATACGCTCTCTGCAAAGTAGCCATCTTCTTGCACCTTGGTGTTTGCCGGAGCAATCACTGCACGCTCTTCATCAAAAGCGTCAAGATAGACTACTTCCTTGGTAACGCGAGCCTTTACAGGAACGGATTCTATACCGGCCTTATCAAGTTTTTTGGCGGCGGCATCGGTAATTTTTTCACCAGCTTTTACAAGTACGGTGCCCTTGCTGTCTTTTACCTGACGACGAGCAATTTCGCCTACGGCCTTAGCTGGAGCAACTTCGTTTACTACCTTGAGGTATGGAGTTTCAATAAAACCATACTCATTCACTTTGGCGTAACTTGCCATGGTAGAAACCAAACCGATATTCGGTCCTTCCGGAGTTTCGATTGGACAAATACGACCGTAGTGAGTTCGGTGAACGTCACGCACTTCAAAGCCAGCACGTTCACGGTTCAAACCGCCAGGACCCATCGCGTTCAAACGGCGCTTGTGGACGATTTCATCCAGCGGGTTGGTCTGCTGCAAGAACTGCGAGAGTTGGTGTGAAGCAAAGAATTCTTTCACACTTGCAACAACTGGGCGCACGTTAATCATGAGTGATGGAGTTACATTTTCTGGATCTGCAACCGACATACGGTCTTTCACAATGCGCTCCATACGAGCAATACCAATGCGGAAGCGAGCCTGCATCAGCTCACCCACCATCTTCAGACGGCGGTTACCTAAGTGATCAATGTCTTCAGAAGGAGCACCCTCGTTAGTCATGCGGATTACTTCTTTAAGGATCGCAACAAAGTCCTCAACGCGTAGCACGCGGTTTTCGCGGGTATTTTTCACATTTACACCAAGTCGCTTGTTCATCTTATAGCGGCCAACCTTCGAGAGGTCATAACGCTTAAAGTCGAAGAACATTGAGTCAATCAAGCTCTTTGAGTTTTCAACCGTCGCCAAATCACCAGGTCGAATACGCTTATATACTTCCATCAACGCTTCAGCAGTCGAGCTTGATGGGTCTTTTGCGATAGTTTCAGAGATAAAGCGTACTTCGCCGTTATCTACGTCACTAAACAGCTCCAACAGATCGCTGTCGGAACCATAACCAAAAGCACGGAGCAAAGTAGTTACCGGGAGCTTACGCTTGCGATCAATCTTTACACTAATTACCCCATTAGCTGCAGTCTCAACCTCGAGCCACGCACCACGGGAAGGAATAATCTTTGCGCCGAAGTAACCAGAGTTTGAGTCATTTGTGAAGAACACACCAGCAGAACGCACGAGCTGAGAAACAACTACACGTTCAACACCGTTAATGATGAAGGTACCGCGAGCAGTCATAATTGGGTAATCACCCAAGAAGATCTCCTGTTTGCGAACTTCACCGGTTTCTTTAATGAGGAGCTCCATCTGAGCACGAAGACTAGCTTCGTAGGTGGCATTCTTTTCCTTAGCCTCAGCTTCGGTTAGCTTCGGTTGCTCGTAGTGGTAGTCCTTAAACGAAAGTTCGTAGAGCTTTCCAGTAAAGTCTTCAATCGGGCTAATTTCTTCAAATAGTTCAGCGAGTCCTTCACGAACAAACCAGTCATAACTTGCGTGCTGAATCTCAACGAGATTAGGCAATGGCAAGATATCGGTGTGGTCCTTGAGGTACACGCGCTTTGCAGCAGCTTGTTTTGGCATACTTGATCAGGCTCCTAGGTTATTAAGTTGGTTGATGCTTATGTGGTGAGATAGGGGCAGCCCGGCTTTATGGAGGCCGAGCTTCTATCTATAAAACTATGTTTGTTTGGAGTTTAAGTTGTTGGATGAAATGGCGACGAGGGGTTTCTAAACACAAAAAACGCCTGCACACAAAAGTTGCAGCTTAATGTGATCAGCGTTTGAGTAAAAGTTTAAGCATCCTCTTACCACCCATTGTAGGGGGTATTTTCCAGGTTTGTCAAGCATATTTAGCGGAGATTCCGCGAAATCGCAAAACGAGGAATGCACCTACAATAAACAACATCGCACCAACTCCAGCAATCACGGCCAAAGCATTAAACGTATCAGCCAGCAAACCGGCCGCAAAAACTGGCACCAATGCGGCGATATTTATCATCATATTGAGCGTGCCAAACACCTGTCCACGAAGCCGATCGGTAGAGGCGTACTGCAAGAGCGTTTGGGCCGAAACTAGAATCATGGCATTAAACACGCCAAGCGTGAAGGTCATAATTATACTCATCGCCTTCAGGAACGTACCTTGCGAACTCGCTCCAACAATCGGTAAAGCAACCAATATGGCTGAGGCGCAAAAAAGTGATACAAAGATTACTTTTACCTTATTGCGATGCTGTAAGAGCTTGGCTGCAAATACCGAGCCGAGAACTAAACCAATTCCTGCAGGCATCACGAGCCAATAGCTCGATTGCTCAAGCCCAACCTGGAAAAATGACTCTGATAAGGCCGGCGCCAGCGCCGAAACCACACCAACGATTGTTTGCGCTAAGGCGATAAGTACCATTGGGAAAAGTAGCACTTTTGAGCCAACAATCTCACCAAAGTGGCCATGTAAGTCTCGAGCGATGGACCGACTGATACCTTTGAGGTCAAACTTACCTTCATGCACGGCCGGAATACGCGGCAACAGGAGTGAGAGCATTGTCGCCACCAGAAAAGCGATGGTCACAATAACATATACGGCATGAATACCAGACTTGGCGATGACCGGTCCAGCTAATGAGTACCCAATAATAAAGCTGGCATTGAGTGTAAATACAAACAGCGAGTTGGCTGCCACCAACTCTTTTTTGGTTACCAACTTTGGCAGCGCGGCCCCCTCTGCGGGTACAAAAAATTGCGAAAATATCGAGATGAGAAAAACTAGCACATATACGGCTAGAATTTGTGTATCTAGAAATATCAACATCGGAACCAGCAATGCTCGAAAGGCATTCGTCCACACCAAGACAGTTTTTCGGTCACGATGATCGACATACGCGCCGGCTGGAACTGCTAGAAAAATTGCCGGCAAACCAATCGCTACAATCAGTAAAGATACCGCACTATTTGCAAACGAAGTTTGTGAGGCAATGTCGTATATGCGAATGAGCAGCGCATAGTTTAAGAGCTGAGCCGCTATCTGGCTCGTAAGTTGTGCGCCCCAAAGTTTAAGAAATTGTCGGTTCTTGAGAACCTTAGAATACATCGCGCGCTTCCATCTCCTCTAT
This sequence comes from uncultured Candidatus Saccharibacteria bacterium, assembly GCA_964646575.1. Classification (GTDB taxonomy): domain Bacteria; phylum Patescibacteriota; class Saccharimonadia; order CAILAD01. Next base: position 37,147 of record CAZYFT010000003.1, read on the forward strand.
TGTATGGGAGTTTCCAGAAGAAGAGAAGCTTACTTGTCCTGTTTCGTCGGGGTTTTGGTGATTACTTTATCAACTAAGCCATATGTTGCAGCTTCATCGGCGCTCATCCAGTAATCGCGATCCGAATCTGAAGCGATTTTTTCAACCGACTGGCCAGAGCGATCAGCCAACATTGCGTTGAGCTTTTCACGAATTTTAATGATTTCCTTAGCGGTAATCTCAATATCTGCCGCCGTACCCTCAAAGCCACCGCTGGGCTGATGGATCATCACGCGGCTATTTGGCAAGGCAAAACGCTTACCCTTGGCACCCATTGCGAGAAGAAACGCACCCATCGAAGCCGCCATACCCACACATATGGTCGAGACATCTGGCTTAATGTGCTCCATGGTATCAAAAATCGCCAGACCAGCCGAAACGCTGCCGCCCGGAGAGTTAATATAGAGCGTAATATCCTGGTTTGGGTCTTCGCTTTGTAAAAAGAGCAACTGAGCGATGATGAGATTCGCCACGGTGTCATCCACCCCCGTACCCAAAAAGATAATGCGCTCCTTCAATAGGCGCGAGTAAATGTCATACGCCCGCTCCCCCATCGCAGTCTTCTCAATTACGGTTGGAACCAAAAGTGAATTGTGAATCTTATCCATATGCCCTCCTAACTTGCTTACTTCTTCTGCTTCGCCTGATCGCACAGCCAATCTACGGCTTTTTGCGTTACGATACGATTCGAAAGATCATGCTTAAATTCTTCACGATCGAGTTCTGCCAAAATCTTCGGGTCTGAGTAGTTCATGCGCATTTTCTCGAGACTGTCGGTAACTTCATCAACGGTTGCGGTAAACTTCTGCTTTTCAATAATGTCGCGAATAATCAGCCCAATGGCGATGCGTCGGCGGGCTTCAACGTGCAGTTCTTCATGGAACTCTTTTGGATCTTTACCTTGTACTTTCAGCCAGTCTTCCAGCTTCATGCCAGAAGATTCAACTTGGTGTTCGTACTGATGCTCCAGCTCGTGCGCCTGATTGTCTTCCAACATCTTCGATACCGGCAATTTCGTTTCCGTAATCACCTTGTCGAGCACTTCGGTCTCGTACGTCTTGCGATAATCATCGTCTTTACCAGCCTGAATGTTGCTCTTCACATCGTTTTTGAGGTCAGCGAGTTTTTCAAACTTCATATCTAGGCTTTTAGCGAAAGCATCATCCAGCTTCGGCAAAGCAATTTCACGCACTTCATGCACCTTCGCGGTAAAGGTTACAACTTTTCCAGCAAGATCAGCAGCGTGATACTCTTCCGGGAAAGTAATATCAAACGTCTTCTCATCGCCCTTTTTCATGCCAACCAGCTCTTCTTCGTAGCCTGGGATAAACTTACCGCTCCCAAGCTCTAAAAGATGATTCATGCCAGCAGCACCTTCAACCGGCTTGCCTTCACGCACGCCTTCAAAGTCAAAACGTACTTCGTCGCCCATCTTTGCGGCGCGATTCACACTCTTGCGCTCGGCGGCCTGACGCTGCAGCTCTTCCAGGGCAGTCTTCACTTCGTCTTCACTGGTTTGTGGCGGATCGTATTTTACGCGCACCTTGGTATAGTCATAATCAATCGTCGGCACGATTGCGATTTTTGCTACATATTCCATTTCCTCAAACGGCACAAACTTGGTTACTTCCACTTTTGGCTCTGCTAGTGGCGTAATGTCATGCCCCTGAATTGCCTCTGTGTAGGTTGCGGCTAGCACTTTTTCTACAACTTCTAGCTGAAGTTTAGCCTGATCAAGCTCGCGCTCCACCATCTCGTCGGGAGCTTTGCCCGGACGAAAACCAGCTACTTTTACGCCAGCCTTTAGCTTTTGCACTACAGCAGCTTTAGCGCTCTGCAGCTCTTCTTTAGTTACTACTACGTTTAATTCAAGTTCAGCGGCTTCCCGCTTGGAAATGGTTGCTTTTGTCATAATAGCTAAATTTTACCAAACTGTGGATAAATAATCTAGCACTCGCTCCCACAGAGTGCTAGTCCAACTGTTAAATTATCTCACGGAAGTAATTAATTCGACGATGGCACTAAGTTGTTAATATTGAAAGTGATTTCTTGCGGAACTCTTCTACAGATTTAGCGAACTGTTCGTACGTCATTGAATTGAACCACTTTATAAGCTCATCCTCCTGCTCTTTTGAAATATGTACCCAATTTCGAACCTGTCGCATTTTATCGAATTCTGCAATCTGACTAACATCATATAAATCAAGCCTTTGAACAAGCTTGATAAGGTCGTAGAACCGCCACTCGCCTCGGCGCATATCTTTGATTATTGAATCGAGCCATGGATCTGAATTTGTACGCTGTGCAATTTGAGAATCCACCACAACACTCAACACCCCTTCGTAAACACCCCCTAATGACACAACTGCTTGAAGTTTCTGCAGATCCTTCAAAGTAAACTGAGGGCCAAGCCAGTCCTGAATTGACCAAAGATAGTCAAACAACATCAGCTGTTCAGCGACCCGGTACCTCATAGGCATGTCTAAAAATGACCACCTCTTTTGATATGTGGTCAACCTCATCCAACGACGATACTGTATTGGGAGGCCACTAAGCTGCCCCTCTAACATCTCATAACAATTATGCCCAGTGCTTAGTAAGGGCATAAAGCAATGAGGACATTGGTCCAAAGTAGCCTTCACTTCTTTATTGTTTAACTAAGTAAATCTGGTGCGGATGAAAGGACTCGAACCTTCACGTCTTGCGACACTAGCTCCTAAGGCTAGCGTGTCTACCAGTTCCACCACATCCGC
>CAZYFT010000003.1:40038-59324 GCA_964646575.1 uncultured Candidatus Saccharibacteria bacterium
GTCTTGCGACACTAGCTCCTAAGGCTAGCGTGTCTACCAGTTCCACCACATCCGCGTACCGTGGCTATTTTTTGTAATACGCGATTTGCGTTTCGCCATACTCGCGAGTTTTCACAAGTTTAGCAGGCCCTAGTATATCAGCTAATTTCTCTCGAGACGAGCATGATATCACCAGCACCCCACCCTCCGCCAGCTTACCTGCAGCGAGCTCCGCAATACTGGCATCAAAACTCGCATAGGGCGGATCAAAAAAGATGATATCGTAACTCTCTTCGGTATGCCCCAAAAAAGCCTTCACATCTTCCTGCGCGATCTTGTATTCCGACTGCACACCCAGTTCTGCGGCGTTAGTTTGCAAACACTTGGCCGCCGCGTGGGCTTTTTCAACAGCCACCACGCTTTTGGCCTCACGACTGAGTGCTTCAAAGCCCAAAGCACCACTTCCCGCATACAAATCGAGTACTGTGAGACCCGAGAGCTCTTCGCCCAACACGCTCATAATTGCCTGCCGCACTTTTTGCGAGATAGGTCGCGTGCCCTCGCCGGGTTGGCGAATAACTTTATACCGAAGTGTGCCGGCCGTGATGCGCGTCGTAAAATCTGGCATAGTTTCTACCTCGTGCCAGCAAGCTGTCGGGCTGGCTTAGTTGCCCAAGCTTCTTCGTAGGCTGCAAGCCATGCGGCGGCAATCATTTGTGGTATTTTTGGTACCACCATTGCACGAACTGATTTAGCAAGCTTTGTGGTCCAGCCGTGGGCAATAAAATCTTCGTACAATCCAAGTTTGGCGATCTTGAGCGACTCTTCTTTAATAGCCGCCTCAATGCCCTTTTCTTTAATGAGATCTACAAGCGCCATATCAAACTTAACGCGCAGTGGTGAAAACATCGTGGCGGTAGAAATGCCGCTTTCAAAGGCGATGTGTGAGCTCTTCCAGCCCTTCGATCCCCACGTTTTCCAGCGTCGTGTCATTTTAGAAGCCTCGGCGTATTCTTCGGCAATCAACTTATAGCTAATGTGGTGGGCGGGCGTGAGTGAATCAGTAATATAGTGCGCCATCCAGCCCGCATGGAAACCAGCCTCGATATAATCTTCGCGCTTCAAACAATCTACCAAGTTATTAAAATGGATTTGGATCCAGTTTGGCAGGTGGCCAATTTCATTGACTGGGTCCCACAGATGATCTGAGTTGTAGTTGCCTTTTACCTTAAGCCCATCCGGACCACCATAGCCTTCGAAGTTTAAAATGTCACGTCGGCGCGGAAAGCGATCACGTCGAATCATCCGCGAAACGAGCCGAAAAGCTTCGCGGTCGAGTTTTTGATGTGTGCCGGCCCAGGTGATTTTTCCCTTGCTGGCAAATGAGGTAAATCCTGAATTCATGGGTTTTAATCGAGCGACGTGACGGCCTTTAAGCTATTCACAACCGCTATGACTTGAGGATATTTTACAATTTTTTCTTGTTTTAGGAAAGAGTCTACGGCTGTTCTTGCCCGTTCCACCTCTTTTGGATCATGCAATGTAGCAAAGCGAAAATCTGCCGCTCCAGATTGGCGTACCCCAAATCGCTGGCCAGCACCACGATTTGCCAAATCTATTTCGGCCAGCCTAAACCCGTCATTCGTACGAGCCAATGCGGCGATTCGCTGACGTGAGGCGCTATCTTGGGTGGTAAATAAATAACATTCGGAGGCAATATCGCTGCGCCCAACTCGTCCACGCAACTGGTGCAAGGTAGCAAGGCCGAACCGGTCGGCTGATTCCACCAACATAACTGTGGCACGATCCACATGCACGCCAACCTCAATTACTGTGGTGGCCACCAAAATGTCTAGCTCGCCGGCCGCAAACTGGGTCATGACTGCATCCTTTTCCTCAGGCTTCAGCTTGCCATGTAAAAGGCCAATCCGCCGATGTCGAAACACCGTGCGCGACAGGCGCTGCATTTCTTGCTTCACAGCCCGCGAGCCGCTTGGGTCGGCTGCATCAATTGAAGGACAGACAATATAGGCCTGTTCCCCCTTAGTAATGCGAGCATCAATCTCGGCGTACACCCGCACCCTATCATCTTCGGAGCAGACATGTGTTTTGATAGGAATGCGACCCGGTGGCATATCCGTGAGAAGTGAAATATCCAGATCGCCAAACGCCACCAAGCCAAGCGTGCGCGGGATTGGCGTGGCAGTCATGGTGAGGACGTGTGGTAAGCGACCAGCCTTATCTTTTAAGCTCAACCGCTGGTTCACACCAAATCGGTGCTGTTCGTCCACCACAACCAAGCCCAGATTTGGAAACTGGATGTTTTTTGTAATTAGCGCCTGAGTACCAATCACCACATCAACTTTGCCAGCCTGCACCGCCTCCACTAATTTCGTCCGATCCTTGGCTTTGAGATGGCTCGCCAAAAGCTCAACGCGAATCCCCCACGACTTCAGCAATTCCCGAAAACTTTTTACATGCTGTGTGCCCAGCACTACTGTTGGCACCATCACCGCCACCTGGAAGCCCGCGCGGATAGCCATGAGGGCTGCGAACGCCGCCACCAAAGTTTTTCCAGAACCGACATCGCCTTCTAAAAGTCGACTCATTGGTACGCCACGTTGCATATCCTCAAAGATTTGCCAGCTCACCTTGCGCTGAGAATTCGTGAGCGCAAACGGCAATGAACCTACAAACTCTTTGGCCAAGTCCTCTTTAAAAGGTACCTCAATACCTGGCTCGGTCTCTAGCTCCTCGCGCAACACCTTACTGGTTAGCATATGAAAGAACAGCTCACCAAAAGCCATGCGCTTTTGGGCCTCTTGGAGCTGTTTGGCGTCGGCAGGTTCGTGCAATTCTCTTACTGCAGCCGGCAGCCCAATAAGTTTTTGCGCACGCAAAACCGACTCCGGCAGCGGATCAGCTAATTTGTCGGCCGCATCAATGCACTGACGCACCAGATTGCGCAAAACCTTGGAGGTAACTTTTGCAGTCTCAGGATAGATCGCTACAATCCGACCAGCACGATCAATGCTCGAAGGCCGCTCAAACTGCGGCTGCACCACACTAAATACACCCGCCTTAAACTTCAGCTCGCCAGTGAAAAAATATTCATCGCCAAGATTAAGCTGGTCAGCCACATAGGGGGCATGAAACCAGGTAAGCTTCAAAGAGCCGGTACTATCTACTACCACCGCCTCGGTAATGACCATACGTCGATTGCGAGCAGCCCGCCGAACCGCTACATCTTCAACCTTAGCCCGTACTGTAACAAGGCCTGGACGAAGCTGCGCAATTGGCTTGAGTTGAGAAAAATCATCATACCGACGCGGGAAATAATCCAGCAGATCTCGAACGGTCTCCAGACCCATACGCGCGAGCTCTCGCTCCATTACCTCGCCGACGCCCTTTAAGATAGCGAGGCGCGTATCTAGCCGCACACTCATACGTGAATGCGGACGAAACGACGCTTACCAACCTGCACAATCATGCCGGCACGAAGCACAACATCTTCGGCAGATTCAACTACGGCGCCATCTACCCGCACACCCCCTTGAGAAATCAACCGTCGCACTTCAGATTTTGTGAGGCCAAAAGCATTCGCCATCAGTCCGACGGCATCTGCCAGCTCTTTATCATCAGCACGATAATCCGGAATGTCAGTTGGTGTTTCTCCAGCTCTAAACTGTTTATTCCAGGCCTCTTCCGCCAATTCAGCAGCTTTCGCACCGTGATACCGACCAACAATCGTGCGAGCTAAACTCGCCTTAGTATCGCGAGGATTGGCGCCGGCCGCCATATCTTGCTCCACCGCTGCCACTACCTCCAAATCAACATCAGTCGCCAACTTAAAGTAATGCGGGATCAGCTCATCATTGAGAGCCATAACCTTGCCGTACATATCCTTTGGCTCGTCGGTGATAAAAATACAGTTTGGCTGCGTCTTACTCATCTTCTTCCCATCCGGGCCGATCAAAAGCTCTGTCACCATCACGGCCTGAGCTGGCTGTCCAGCGCGCTTTTGCAGTGTGCGTCCAGCCATCATATTAAAGAGCTGATCGTTTCCGCCGAGCTCCACATCGGCATGTAAGGCTACGGAGTCATAGCCCTGCATCACCGGATACAAAAATTCCTGCAAACCGATCGGCTTACCACTCTCATATCTGCTACGGAAGTTGTCACGCTCCAACATCTGAGCTACTTTAAACTCACTAGCTAGGAGCAAAATATCAGCAAATTCTAATTGCTTAAGCCACTCGGAGTTATAACGAATTTCGGCTTTCGATAGGTCAACTATCTGGCCAATCTGCTTGAGATAATTCTTCATATTATGGCGCACATCTTCGCGTGTGAGCTGTTGACGCTCTGACTGCTTATCGGAAGTATCGCCAATCATAGCGGTGTAGTCACCAATCAAGATAATGACGTGGTGTCCCAGCTCCTGAAATTCGCGCAACTTCCAATACACCACGGCATGACCCAAATGAATGCGGTCGCCAGTTGGATCAATGCCAAATTTGATCCGCAGCGGCTTTCTGCCATCGAGACGCTTGGCCAAATCATCCCGCACAATAACATCTTCTATGCCGCGGGTGAGGAGTTGCTCTTTTTTATCAGCTTGGGTCTTCATATACTGATTGTATCAGATGTAATGATAGTTCAACAAAAGTTAGTTTTCAAAGCTAATTTTCAGTAAAAATGCTATAATAATACGTACTCATGGCGAAACGTCGCACAGTTAGATCTCCTCGGCGCGTAGTGCATCGCACACCGTCTAATCACCCGGAGGCCAGAAAGCTTCAATCCCCTGCAAATGCTAAGGGATGGGCCCGCTTACATCCTAAAAACATTTGGGCTGCGATTAGCTCTAAAAAAGGTCGTCGCATTATCGCCGCTACATTTGCCGGCTTATTCTTAGTAGTCCTTGCTCTGTTTCTTTGGATTGCTAAAGATCTCCCAAGCCCAAATAAAATTAACTCCAAAATTTCTGCGCAAACCACCAAGCTATATGACCGCACAGGACAAAATGTCCTGGTAGAGATCTATGGCGACAAAAACCGCTCAGTTGTTGAACTCGATCAGATCCCAGTCGACTGCCGCAACGCTACCATTGCCCTGGAAGACAAAAACTTCTATAAGCAAGGTGCATTTTCTGTTGCCGGCATCGGTCGCGCCCTAACCGGCGTTGTCTTTAAGGATCCATCAAAGGGTGGTGGCTCTACAATTACTCAACAGTATGTAAAAAACGCTTTTCTAACGAGTGAGCGAACCCCGGCCCGTAAGTTAAAGGAAATCATTTTAGCCGTTCAAATTGAGCTTCTCTATAAAAAAGACGACATCTTAAAGCTCTATCTTAATGAAATCCCCTATGGCTCAACTGCCTACGGAATCCAAGCCGCTGCTAAGACCTACTACAGTAAAGATGCCAAAGACCTTACTCTTGGTGAATGCTCGACACTTGCCTCGCTGCCACAGGCACCGAGCTACTACAACCGCAATAAAAACGCCTTAGCTGGCCGTCAAGAAACAGCTTTGACATATATGACTGAGCAAGGCTACATCACAAAAGAACAAGCTGATGCCGCTTTGGCCGAAGGCGCCATCGCCAAGATGAAGGTTAATAACTTTGCCGCCAACATCACCGCCCCTCACTTCGTGCAATATGTGCGCGATCAGCTAGAAGAAAAATATGGCGTAAAACGCGTCAACGAAGGCGGACTCAAAGTTATCACTTCACTTGATATCGATAAGCAAAAAATCGCCGAAGATTCAGTAAAGAATGGCATCACCAATGTCCGTAAATTCGGCGGTAGCAATGCAGCTCTCGTATCGGCCGACGCTGATTCGGGCGAAGTGTTGGCAATGGTTGGAAGCTATGACTACAACGACCCAGAAGTTGGAAACTTTAATGTAGCTGCTGCCAACCGCCAGCCAGGTTCTTCAATCAAGCCAATTATTTATGCTTCTATGTTTAAAGGTAACTGGGGTCCTGGTTCCACTATGTACGACGTACAAACCGACTTTGGTGGTGGCTATAAGCCAAAGAACTACACCGGCCGGTTTTATGGCGTGCAGTCGGTACGCACTTCACTCGCTAGCTCGCTAAATATTCCAGCCGTAAAAGCACTCTACCTTGCTGGCATTCCGCAAACCATTCAGACCGCGAATGATATGGGTATTACCACTTACACGAAAGAAGACGCCAACCGCCTGGGCCTCTCGATGGCATTAGGATCTGGCGAAGTAAAGCTCACCGAAATGGTGAACGCGTTTACAGCCTTTCCAGCCGAAGGTGCTGTCCGAGACCAAGTGACCGTCCTCGAGGTGAGCGACTCGTCCGGTAAAATTATTGAGAAAAATACTGTGGAGTCTAATAAACAGCGACAAGCCCTCGATCCACAGATTGCTTACGAAATTAACTCCATCCTTTCAGACAACCAAGCCCGCTGTTCGATCGGTGTCTTCTCATGTAATAACCCGCTTATTATTCGCGGAAAGACAGTGGCGGCAAAAACCGGAACTACCAACGATTATAAAGACGCATGGACTATGGGCTACACCCGAAAAACCGTTACAGGCGTCTGGGCAGGCAATAACGATAACGTACCGATGACCCAAGCTGCATCGATTGTGTCTGCTCCGATTTGGCAAGATTACATGACAAAAGCGACCGCAGCCGAGGGAGATATACCCTTCGAGCAACCAGCCACTCTGAAAAAAATAGAACTGGATGCTGACACCGGAAAGCTACCAAATGATGGCACAAAACGTAAGCGCACAGACATATTTGCCAGCTGGTACAAGCCAGTTGCCGCACCGGCTAGCTCAGCTGCCAAAATCAATAAGCTCGATGGTAAGCTTGCTACTGAATGCACACCAATTGATGCCCAGCAAGATGTGACTGCTAACTCAATTTCAGCTGAAATTCCACCAAATGACATAAGCTTCCCTCGCTGGAATCCACCCGTTGCCGCCCTGGCAGCAGGACTAGGTCTGAGTTCAGGAACCGGCATCCCGACCGAAAAAAGCACCATGCACTCATGCTCAGATACCAAGCCGACAGTATCGATAGATGTTAACCCATCATCTGGCTCTGCATTCATCATCTCGGCATCGGTCACAAGCGGAACATTCCCTGTAAATCAGTTAGTCATCCTTATAAATGATCAGCCCTACACAACACAGACAGTAAACGGAACTGGTACTTACCCAATTGCTATTACACCTGGTACCATTGGCCCTCTCAAAATCCAGGTAAAAGCGGTCGACACCGGCCTCTATAGCACAACATCAAATGCTGAAAATGTTATCGGCACCTCAGGTCCAAGCGCCCAAAAAACCGATGCGAATACTGCAAACCTTGCGCGTTGGTTTGACGCCGCTCTTTACGACACCCGGCGTAGAATTAGCTCGTTATAATCCACCACGAAAGGCCAGGCTTAGTTATATCTAAAGCAGGATGTGGCTAACTATTTTTAGGCCGCATGGCTGTCTTTGAAGGCTTTCTGGTCGCCTTAGTTGGCTTCGCACCCTTGCGTGGTGTAGCAAAAATCATTTTACCAGCTACAGTCTGGAAGATGCGTGTAACTTCGGTTTCTACTTCTTGACCTATAATTTTATCGCCACCCTCAACTACAATCATCGTACCATCTTCCAAGTAGCCGACTCCTTGTCCTTTTTCTTTACCGGCCTGCACAACTCGCACAACTAAGACTTCCCCGGGCAGTACTACAGCACGTAAAGCTTGCGAGAGCTCGTTCATGTTTAAGACACGCACCGATTCGATAGTGGCAACACGATTGAGATTATAGTCAGTGGTTAGAACATCGGTTTTAAACTTCTTAGCCAGGTACACCAGCTTATGATCTACCTCTTTTACTTTTTCAGGATTATCTTCAACAATATCAATTTCAACCGATTCATTTTCGCGCAATTTATTGAGCAGCTCGAGCCCCCGTCTGCCTTTCGCCCTACGGAGCGGGTCATCCGAGTCAGCAATATTCTGCAATTCCGCTAGAACAAACCGTGGCACAAGAAGCTTACCTGGGACAAAACCAGTAGCGGCAATGTCGGCGATACGTCCATCAATAATTGCCGACGTATCAACTAAAATGCGGCTTTTATGAGTTTCCTTTGCTGTATTAGCCGTTTTCTTGGTCACATTCACTTCTGCAAGCTTGGGGAACAAAAATCCAATTGCCTTGTGCTGATGATAAAAGACCTCCGCCATAGCAATTGCTGACATCAACGTAATAGTGATTGGTAGAATCGTGCTATACGGCTGCGGCAAATTATCAATCGGGATGGAGATCAGCAACCCAGCTAAAGCTCCAAAAATAAAGCCAACTGTTATTAAAATAAGCTTTTGCAGACTGAGGCGCATTAGACGCACGGCAATATAACAAACAACGAGTACGGCGATTGCCACCACCGGAATAATCAGAGAGTACGGCATATAAGTTCCTAGTTATTTTTTCTTGGATGAGGCCTTAATGCGGGAGAGCGCAGCTGTAATATCAGCAAGCCCGACGACGCCGCTACCTTTCAGGGCAGCTGGCGCCAAGATGTGGTTAAAGCCAAGCCGAGAGGCTTCTTTGGCTCTCGCCTGCATGAGATTTACTGAACGAATTTCTCCAGCCAGACCAACTTCGCCAAAACTCGCAAGTGAGCTTGGGATGACGGTGCCATAATATGCGCTAGCTATGGCAAGAATAAGTGCAAGGTCTATGGCAGGCTCAGTAATCTTTAGCCCTCCTATGATGCTAGCATAGATATCCTGGTCGGACAACGGAATGCCGGCACGCTTTGTTAGAACGGCAGCCAAAAGTCCAAGGCGGTTTTGGTCAATCCCGACAGCAGCACGCTTTGGATAACTCAGCACCGATGGAGAGACCAAAGCCTGAACCTCAACCATCAGTGGACGCGTACCTTCAAGGGCTACAAACACGGCACTGCCCGGCAGATCCCTGCGCTCGGCGAGTAGAATCTCCGAGGGATTAGCAACCTCCTTAAATCCACTCTCCCCCATCTCCAAGAGCGCCACATCACTCGTGGCGCCAAAGCGATTTTTACTCGCCTTCACTACACGTAATGTCCCGTACTGATCACCCTCCATACTTAATACCACATCTACTAAATGCTCTAATAGTTTTGGGCCTGCAAGCGTACCCTCTTTGGTAACATGCCCAATTATTACACAGGCAGTATGGGTGGTCTTGGCCGACTGCATAATCATATTGGCCACCAGTGTGATCTGACTCGGTGCACCGGCGGCGGCAGAAGAATCGGACGCCATGAGTGTCTGGATGGAGTCTATAATCACCAATTGATATTCACCAGTATCAATAAGCGCAGCCGCGTCATCGGCTGAAGTAGTCGCCAAGAGTTCAAGATCAACCGTACCTACGCCAAGTCTATCCGCACGCATTTTAATCTGCCGTGCAGACTCCTCACCAGATACATACAGCACCTTGCCTTTGGCAGCAATTACACTGGCAACCTGCAAAACCAAGGTCGACTTACCTACCCCTGGATCACCAGAAAGCAACATGAGTGCACCAGGGACCACTCCACCGCCGAGCACCAGGTCAAGTTCTTTTACGCCGCTACTAAATCGTGCCACGCGGAGATCCTCTACATCCGCAAGCTTAGTTGGCTTCGCACCACTACTTGAGTTCTTCCTCCCAGTAGCACTTGCCGGCAATACTTCTTCTACAATGCTTTCCCACGTGCCACACTGCAAACAGCGACCGGCCCATTTGGAACTTTTTGCGCCACATTCTTGGCACACAAATACTGATGTTGTTTTAGCCATACACCTATTGTACTAGACTGTACTCAATACTTGTACGGTTTTTTGTTCGTATTTAACTAACTTGCGCTAAACGATTAGCAACGTCCAGCTTAACTTCACCTTTCACTGCCTTTACCAACACGGTATCACCTTCAACAATCTGCTCATTTAAAATTGCTTCCGCGAGTGGGTCCTCAACTAACGACTGTACTGCACGGCGCATTGGACGAGCGCCATTATTTACATCGTAACCTTTTTCAATCAGCAGATCCTTTAGCGAAGCATGGAATTTCAAAGCCACATCTTTTTCGCGCAAACGACGTGCCAAATCTTGAAGCTGCAAATCAACAATCGAGCGCACATCAACTCGCGAAAGCGCCTTAAAGATAACAATATGGTCTACGCGGTTGAGAAACTCTGGTCGAAACGTTCGCTTGAGCTCCTGCTTAATTGTTCCCTGCATGGTTTCATGAAGTTTTTCCAGCTTCCTCTGCTCATCGGCAGTATCGGTCGCAAACCCAATTTTGGCCTCCTGATACAACGCTTTTGCTCCAACATTACTTGTCATGATAATGATGGTGTTACGAAAATCTACTGCCCGACCCTTTGCGTCAGTAAGCTGACCGTCTTCTAATATCTGCAAAAGCATATTAAAGATATCTGGATGTGCTTTCTCGATTTCGTCAAACAGGATCAAACTGTACGGCTTACGGCGAACTTGCTCTGTGAGCTGCCCAGCGTCTTCGTAGCCAACATAGCCAGCCGGTGCCCCAACCAAGCGCGATACATTGTGTCGCTCCATAAACTCCGACATATCAACTTTAATCATCGCATCTTTATCGTGGAAAATTTCTTGTGCCAAAGCCCGAGCCAACTCGGTTTTACCAACCCCAGTTGGACCAAGAAATATAAACGAACCGATTGGCCTATCGGCATGCGCAATACCAGTACGGCTGCGACGAATCGCCTTAGCGATCACCTCGACTGCTTCGTCTTGCCCAATAATATGCTTCTTGAGTGTCTCATCTATTTTCTTGAGTTGTTCAGTCTCAATTTTTACCAAGCGGGTCAATGGAATCCCCGTAGTATGCGAGATAACTCGCGCGATTTCTTCTTCGCCAATATTGATGATCTTCTTAGCCGTATCTCGCTTTTCTTGCGCTTCAATTCTTTCCTCAATCACGCTCGCTTCGGCTTTCAGGCGCGCTGCATACTCGAAATCTTGGCTATACACCGCGTCTTCAATTTGATCATTCACTTCTGCCAAACGTGCTTGCAAATTCTTCATCCGCTTTGATGTGCCGCCCTTTTCAATACGCGCCAATGAAGAAGCCTCGTCGATGAGATCAATAGCCTTGTCGGGCAAGAAGCGATCAGAGATGTAGCGCTTTGCGAGTTTAGCAGCAGCCTCGATTGCCTCCTCGGTAATGATTACGCCGTGATGCTCCTCATACTTTGGCTTTAGGCCCTCTAAAACTTTAACGGTTTCTTCAACTGTAGCCTCAGGCACAATAACAGGCTGGAAGCGACGTTCTAGTGCTGCATCTTTTTCGATATGCTTACGATATTCATCGAGGGTGGTGGCGCCAATCACTTGCACCATTCCGCGCGACAAAGCGGGCTTGAGGATATTAGCAGCATCAATCGCGCCTTCTGCTGAGCCAGCCCCAACCACCGTATGCAGCTCGTCTATAAAGAGAATAATATCCTTATTCTCAGTTACTTCTTCAATGAGCTTTTTAAGTCTCTCTTCAAATTCACCACGGTACTTCGTACCGGCAATCACGGTGGCCATATCGAGCATAACAATCCTCTTACCGGCAAGAACATCCGGCACTTCATCTTCCACAATCCGCGTTGCCAGGCCCTCTACAATAGCCGTCTTACCAACTCCGGGTTCACCAATAAGAACGGGGTTGTTTTTTTGGCGTCGATTTAAAATTGAGATCATACGATCAAGCTGAGACTTGCGCCCAACCATTGGGTCCAGCTCACCAGAACGTGCTTTTTCAGTAAGATCAATCCCAAAATGATCAAGAGCCGGCGTATCACTTTCCTGACCACGGCGCTTACCACGTTTCTCACCATCACCACCATACAGTGGAGTCTGCGCGTTCAGATACTGCTCCAGTTCCAGGCGTATCGTATTTGGATTAATCGAAATCTCTTTCAAAAGCACATTGGCACGTGCATTCTTTTGAGTAAGAATGGCATACAGTAGATGCTCTGTACCTGCGTAGGGCTGACCAAATTCCTGAGCTATCCGCATAGAAAGCGCAATGGTCTTCTTAGCCGTCTGCGAGAGTGACTGCAGCGTATGTGTGGACACAATACCATTTGGCGAAAGTGTGAGCTCTAACTTATCGAGTGTCACTCCGGATTGTGCGAGTATTTTTGAGCCAATCGAACCCTGCGTTTTGAGAACTCCCAATAGCAGATGTTCTGTACCGACATAAACCGAGCCAATTCCGGCAGCAATCATGCTAGCATGCTCAAGCGCTCGCTTAGCGTTCTCCGTAAAGCGATCAAATTGCGGTGGTAAATTTTGTTCCATATCAAGCCTCCTTTCCTAATATGGTGCAGCAGCTAAGGTGCGGGTCGAAGTTGAAGTCTATTCCTCTTCGCTTACTTCAACATTTTCGTCAGCATCGGCGGCAGGGGTAGCATCTTCCTCCGCAACAGGCTCAGCATTAGCTTCGGCAGCAGCAATAAGCTCATCTTCTAATCCTACCGCTCGCTTCTTCTCGGAGCTCTCAGCTACTTCCGCAGTTTCTTCAATGCCAGCATCATCAGCCCCGTCAATGTCGATATTCCAGTCCGTCAGCTTGGCGGCCAAACGTACGTTTTGGCCGGAACGCCCAATGGCGAGGGATAACTGATCTTCGGGAACACGCACAACTGCGCGTTTTTCAGCCTCATCAGTTTCAACAGCAATGATATTTTTTGCAGGAGAAAGCGCATTGGTAATGTAGTGTTTTATATCTTCATCAAATGGAATGATATCAATCTTCTCTTCACCAATATTGGCCATAACAGCCTGCACTCGAGTCCCACGGCCGCCAACAAAAGTACCAACTGGATCAACGCCATCTACATTGCTCTTAACGGCAATCTTCGTACGGGCACCAGCTTCGCGAGCAATATTTACAATTTCTACATTGCCGGCTGCGATTTCTGGCACTTCCATTTCAAAGAGACGACGAATAAGATTTGGATGTGAGCGGCTTACAACGATTTGTGGCCCCTTGAGGGTGTTCTCAACGCGCACAACATATACCTTGAGGCGCTGGCCTGGGTAATAACGCTCGCCATGAATTTGCTCGGAGGCAAACATAATACCAGTCGTTCGACCAAGGTCCACGAAGACATTACCGTGCTCCACGCGCTGTACTGAACCGTTCATAATAGTATCTTCTTTGTCCTGGTATTCGTTGTAAACAACTTCGCGTTCAGCTTCACGAATGCGCTGAATAATCACCTGCTTAGCAGTCTGAGCCGCAACACGACCAAACTCTTTATTCACGTCTTCAATCTCTACAGTCTCACCAACTTTTGCAGAGCTTTTTACTATTTGTGCGTCTCCAACAGAAATCTCGAGATGTGGGTTATCAACTTCTTCCACCACTTCCTTGGTTACAAAAATACGCGGATCACCAGTTGATGGATCAACCTCTACGCGAACTTCCTGATCCTTATCGCCAAAGTCCTTTTTGTAAGCAGCAATAAGCGCCATTTCAATCGTCTCCATGACGACATCCTTTGAAATGCCTTTTTCTTCACATATTTGTTCGATGGCTGAAATAAATTGATTTTGCTGCATAAAAGTTTTCCCTTGTCTTTATTCTACTAAGTCGTACTCGTGCTGTATGTAGTTTTACGGATTTTTCTCATATTTTGGTCTAAAAAAGCCGCTCGCTGTATTTGGTTTTCTCCCAGCGACCGACTCTGACAACAGCATCGATGTATGATTACCAGTATACGCAACCAAAATTAGCACTGTCAAGTGCCAAGTGCTAATTCTAGCCGTCTTCCACAGCATTGGGGTAATAGGTGCACGCGTACTTTTCCCCTGTTACTACCACTACGTCTATTCGTAGGTTTTGACTAGTGTCTTCATAACCATGCTGCTCAAGCCACTGCATAATACCCTGCTGGAGCCGCCACTTTTTCTTAGGTGAGATTGCCGCCTCACCACCACCAAAATCTGCATTACGGCGATACTTTACTTCTACCGCCACAACATCTGAACCGTCGAGCATCACTAAATCAAGTTCATAAAAGCGAGTGCGTGCATTTTGATCCAGACATTTCATACCCTGTTGCTCTAAATACTCTCGAGCCACCAACTCTGCTTCTGTGCCAATCGCCGTTGTATTCATAATAAGATTTTTCTCAAAAAACTTTGGCGGTGAATGGGCGTCGTGCCATACTTCTTTAGTGCCACTATATGACGCGGAGTTCCGTAACCCACATGCGTTTCGAAGCCATATTCAGGATACTGCAAGGCATATTCTCGCATCAGCTCATCACGCTCCTCTTTAGCTAAAATAGATGCCGCCGCAATAGATGCACAGACTATATCACCCTTAATGACCGTGCGAGCCGGCGTGATGTCATGTAAAAAATTATGCTTTCCATCTAGCAACACCAAACCTGGGGGCATGTCAGCTTTGGCGAGTATGCGCCGGGCGGCTTCTTGTAAGCTTGCCGTCACACCATACTTGTCAATAAAATCTGGCTCCACATGCTCCACGCAAAACCACTCTGCTGCAGCCCGAATAGCGATTGCCTTTTCGGCTCGCTGTTTTGCTGAGAGGAGCTTAGAATCTACCACCGGCTCTGCAAAGCCCTCCGGCAAGATTACTAAGCCCACGCTAATCGGCCCAGCCAGGGGTCCTCGCCCCACTTCATCCATACCGGCAACAACTGCGAACCCCTCGAGGCGTGCTGCCTCCTCCATTTCATGCGTTGCCCACGTCCTTGCCATGTACCTATACTACTACGAACAAAATACGAATGTCTAGATTTTTACGCACTAAAAATCCCGCCTTCATTAACGAAGGCGGGCAGTGAACTACGAAAGGGCAACCCACTCGGCAACAATGCGCTCGATGGTGGATGGCGATCGATGCCAGTAATCGGCTGCAACCTGTACAGCCGTAGCGCCACAGGTGAGAAAATCCGCCACATCCTGGCCAGACGCAATGCCGCCAACACCCACCACGGGAATTGGCGAATCAAACAGCTTGAGGGCCTCTACCCATTGATAGACCTGTCCGAGCGCAATCGGCAAATAAGCTGGCCCCGAGAAACCACCGAGGACTGTTGAGAGATATGGCTTACCGCCCTGCATCACGAGGGCATTCGGGAAGGTGTTAGCCGTAACGATGTAGATTCGATCGCGAAGCCCCAACCTCGGGTTCCAAGTATAGTCGGCAATCATTTGAGCTACCGACTTGAGCTCTTCTGGATTCGAGTAGGGCGACACCTTCAGGCCAACCCGACCCTTCCAAAGGCTCACAACAAGCGCAATCTGTCGTTCCATCCCCTCAATATCAAAGCTAGCAATTGACTTCTGCTCACCAGACCCCCACACATTCGGGCAGCCGAGGTTCAATTCGATGGCGTCGACATTCCATGTTGTGGCGAGATGAAGCAGGTGACGCAAACTCTCCTCGAAATCCCCCAAAGGAGCAATCGAGAGAATGATCTTCTTACAACGTGCGTGCGCCAGATCAAAAAGCTGCAAGAACTCGGACTCGCGATCCCAGTAATACTGCAAGCCCGGCTCCGGCAGGCCCATGGCGTTGATCATGTAGCCACGCTTGGGGTCGTAATGCGAACGCGGTTCTGGGTTTCCTAGCCGCTCATCGAGACATCCAGTCAGAGAACCGATCACGATGGCGCTAGCAGAGGAATTCACGGCCGCTTCGAGCTCAGCGAGCGTCTTTACCATCCCAGGAGCGATCATCACCGGATGCTCGAGCTGCATGCCACACAAATCGATGGTCATCATTCACTTCTTTCATTCGAGGTACCTTTGAACCGCCTCATTATTCCATCGCATGAATCAATAAACAAGCATAAAAAGAACCGGCTTAGGATAAACCCAAACCGGTTGCAACAGGCGTCAGTCTTCGTAGACCTCGCCGAACCACCCCATGCTGTCGACGCGCCAATCGAGCACCTCTCCGGCTTTCCACGGGACGAGCACCTGCTCCGGATCGCCTAGGTCAGCGCGATCATGGCGACCAATCGGCCACACCTCTGGCACCTGCCAGCGTTCACGCCTGAGCGTCATGGTCGGTCGTTGCTCTAGGCTCGGCCCGACGCCGTAGAAGTTGGCACCATTGGTGCACATGAAAGCCACGAAGGCCTCCCACTTATTGCGATCACCATTGACATCAAAGTGATCCCACAGCACCGGGATGGCAACCGGGCTAGTCCAAGCGCCAAAAGCCGGTGACTCACCAAGCTTCTTCGCATAGGCATGAGGCGCGGAATCCGACCCAAAGAAAATCTTGGGATGCCTGTGAGCCTGCAAAATGATGCGAGCCAAGAACTCCCGATCGCTCGGAGTCTTTGCAATCGGCATACACTTACAATGCGGATCATGCTGCGCATCCCAATACGTCAGGAAAGGATGATGCGCTGTGATGGTAGCCGCCACAGTCTCGGGCATACCCAATACAGCCCTCAACATGAAGCGGTCAGACACATGCTCCACCACAATCTTGAGATCGGGATAATTCTGTACCAACCATTCCAGGTGTGGAATGAAGCCGAATTCACGCTTGAGCTCATCGGGCTCAACATCTGGCGTCAACTCAGCGTGCAAGCACAACACAATCCCCAGTTCCTCCATGGTGCGCAACACATTGAAATCCAAGTCCTGCGGGCTTGAGAGCCCACTCCCAGAGTTGGTGGTTCCACCGTGTGGGTAATACTTGGCCGCGCGGATGTAAGCCGACACTTCTTCCACCCACCTTGGTGTCGTGTGACTCGTCAAGTACAGTGTGGGGTGAATCCGACCCGCCAGTACCGAGTCACCATAGCCAGACCCAGCAATCCGCTCCCTGTACAGCGATACATCAACAGCATCGATGAGGGGCGGAGTGAGATTCGGCATGGGCAGGAAGTTGCGGAACTGACACTCGGTGAACGGACGAACCGCCTCGAGCATGTCGCCATCGCGCAGATGCACGTGCCAGTCGTCAGGCTTCGGAATCTTGATTTCGATCGACATGAGTGTTTCTTTCTGTTGTAGGTGCTTCGAACTTGCCTATTTTGCTACTTTTTGACTCAATTTTCAAGCATAAGAAAAACGCCCTTTCGGGCGCCTCTCTAAAGAGTGGTATTTTCTTAGGCTTCTTTAGCCTGCTGCTTATCGTCTTCGGCTTCTGCTTTATCGATACCCTCTTGAGTTTCGGCAGCTGCGAGTTCCTGCTCATCATCGCCGTCGGTCTTCGCATCGTCCGCTGCGGCCTGCTTATTTTCTTCCTTTGCAATGTCCTCGGTAGACTCCACAACTGCATCTTCAGAAGAATTAGCTTCAACCTCTGCAGCTTTTGCTTCGGCCTCAGCTTCAGCTAGCTCGGCAGTAGTACGATGATCTACGTCATTCGCAGCGGTCTTATCAAATTCCTGCTCCATAAGACGAGCTTTCTTACCTCGAAGCCCACGCATGTAAGAAAGAAAGGCGCGGCGCACTTTAGCGCGGCGAATCACTTCAATCTTTTCTACGTTTGGCGAGTGCACAAACCAGCTTTTTTCTACACCTACACCAGAAGCAATCTTACGAACAGTAAGGTAAGCATTGCCATCATTTGGTTTGCGGTAACGAATAACCAACCCTTCAAAAATCTGAGTACGGGTTTTATTTCCTTCACGAATAATCTGGTGAACACGTACGGTGTCACCTGGTTGAATTTGCGCAATCTTTGCTTTAAGCTGCGGCTTTTGGAGTACGTTTGCTTGCATAACTTGAGTATTCTATCAGGTTTTCTCGAGGAAAGCAAGCTTCCGATTCATAGAACTATATTTGACATATTGTAATTTGTCTTACAGAATATATTCGACCCTGTACCTCGCTCTCTAAGGAGACAAATGTCGTCCGCACACTTCGGATTCAGTCTAGGCGAAGGGAACGAATCGGAGTTCGTGCCCGTCCATGGACACCACATGACGCTCGAAAAGCGGGAAGCTTCTACTGGCACATCTGTGACTACGCACCACATTGTGTGCAAGTGCGGTGACGAAGCACAACTCCTGCAAGATCCACGAATCGACGACCACGCAGAATTCCGAGAGAAGCAACTCATCCACACTCTTGTGGTCGTGGCCTCCGCCATTCAGCCCAGCTGGACTCCAGGAGACCGATGAGCAACCGACCGCCCCGCCACCAAATCTTTGGTGGCGGTTTTTAAATAAAAAGACCCACCACAATTTGTGGTGGGTAACCCCCTACACAGCTCCCAGCATGCTCAGATTACCACGCACAACGCCGATCAGCTCTTCGGCCGCAACATCGAGATCATCGTTGACGATGATGTGGGGGTTCGGCCATGTACCCAGAATCTCCGGGATCTCCCATTGGGCTCGCGCCAGCTTCTGCGCCATCACTTCCTCGGAGTCACCTCGCGTCTCGAGACGCATCTGCAGATTGCCAAGCATGTCAGCAACAACATTTGCCGAGCGAGCAACCGAAGCCCAGTACCTCCCGGGCTGCGCAAGACGGGCTCCTTCCACCACCTGGCTGCTCCACTTCTCAGTGAATGGCGGGACGATGCCAATCAACGTGACGCCCGGAAAATCCGAAATCAGCCGCGACTTAGCGTAGAGCTGCAACGCGCCGTTCACGTCGAGCTCACGAATCTCGAAGCCAGGACTACCAAGCTCAACAAAGGAGCCATAGTGACCTCCTGTGCCATTCACCGAGTGCTCCACAATGCTTCCGGCGGCACGATAGAGCATGAAGTCTTCAAGCGACAAGTAGACGTACTTGGAGTTACCCTCATCGTCAAAGTCGTCGTCGCGAGGCTGTCGTGTCGTCGCCTTGCGACCCACGGTCAGTTGCGGGAACTCCAGAAGAATCCGCGCCAACAAGGTATCCTTGCCAACGCCCTCCGGCCCAGAAATACAGAAGATATGCGAAGCCATGTGCCTTCCCTTCTAACTAGGTGCAAATATGTGTATGGATTTTACGGAGTTAGTGCGCGTAAAGCAACTTATTCTACAGCGATAGCATCTTCCGACAAGATATCGGAGAGAGTTTTTTTGAGTTTTTCAGACACCGCAACCTTAAATGGAAGGCGAATTTTTTGACCAGTTGAAGAAAGCATAAGTATCGCTTCAGTCTCGCCGGGAACGGACTGCAGAGTAGATTTAAGACGCAAGAGGGCCGTCTGATCTTTTAAGTCTCTCATCGTAATTGTTACGCGTTCGGCAGATTGCGTAGCGGCTGGATCAACATCTGGAACGGTTTTTTCACCGGTTGCGATGTAGTGCTTTAAGA
>CAZYFT010000003.1:59424-72065 GCA_964646575.1 uncultured Candidatus Saccharibacteria bacterium
GCTGGATCAACATCTGGAACGGTTTTTTCACCGGTTGCGATGTAGTGCTTTAAGACACTCGCATCCAAAAGCTTAGCCTTATCAGCCATAACTTTTACATCTTCAGTAGTTTTTCCGTCACGGTCTTTGGCATTTACCTTACCTTGAATAATGACGAGCGTATCTTCCACCCATAGCTCGGGCGTAGCCTCGTAAGCTCGAGGAAAGACAATCACTTCTGTATCGCCGGCGATTGTTTCCAGCCCCACAAAAGCCATGGCATCACCCTTTTTGGTAACAATTTTTCGTACGGTAGTAATAACGCCGCCAACAACCACCTTCTCGCCATCCATCTCGGGTTTTAGCCCAGACGCCGGCGTAGTCTTCTCGGATAGCCAAGCATCAACTTCGCGCAACGGATGACTAGAAATATAGAGTCCCAATAATTCCTTCTCCCACAGCAGAAATTCTCGCTCACCAATAATTTCACTCGGAGCATCAAGCGGCAGAGACGGCACCTCTTCCGTTACGCCAAGACTCCCAAAAATATCAATTTGTCCGGAGAGTGCATTCTTCTGCACCTTCGACATATAAATGACAATTTTATCGAGGTTTGAATAGAGCGTTGCGCGATCGCCAATCGAATCGAAGGCTCCAACTTTCATAAGTGCTTCAATGGCTTTTTTATTTATTTCGCGAGCATCAACGCGGCGCACGAAATCTTCTATCGAGTTAAATGGACCACCTTCATCTCGGGCCGCCAAGATGGCATTCACCGGTCCAATGCCGACATTTTTAATCGCCGCGAGGCCAAAACGGATCACGTCTTCACCGTTCTCGCCGCCGCCCTTCACCACTGCAAACTCCGAGAAGCTCTCATTAATATCCGGCGGCAATACGGGAAGCCCCATCTTACGACACTCAGCAACTTCGATAGCCACGCGATCAAGATTGCCATGATCTGAGGTAAGAAGCGCCGCCATAAATGCCGCTGGATAATGAGCCTTGAGGTAAGCTGTTTGCACAGCGATGAGCGCGTAACACGCGGCGTGACTCTTGTTAAAGCAGTAGGCCGCGAAGTCTTCAATACCCGCCCAAAGCTTTTCGACAAAATCACGATCCGCATTAGAGTACTTGATAGCCCCCTCAACAAAATCTTGTTTCATCTTGGCAATCACTTCAGGAATCTTCTTACCAATACCCTTACGCAAAGTATCAGCCTGACCGCCAGTAAAGCCACACAAGTCTTTCGAAATCTGCATGACCTGCTCTTGATACACGATAATACCATAGGTTTCCTTGAGAGCAGCTTCCATTTTTTCATGGTCATAAACTACGCGCTCGGGGTGATGCTTACGGCCAATAAAGTCATCAATCCACTGCATTGGGCCCGGTCGATACAAGGCAACCATCGCAATAATATCTTCAAAGCGGTCCGGCTTAAGCTCGCGAATGTAGCGCTTCATACCGGCAGATTCTAGCTGGAAGACACCCGTAGTATCGCCACGTGCAAGAAGCTCATATGTAGCTTTATCGTCAATCGGAATCTCGGTTACGTCAATCGCCTTACCATACACACGCTTAATAATACGTAGGGCATTTTTAATAATCGTGAGGTTGGAGAGACCTAGAAAGTCGAATTTTAAGAGGCCCAAATCCTCCATAGTGGTACCAATGTACTGGGTCGAAACCCCACCCTTTGAGGCTCGCGTGAGCGGTACGTATTCCACCAGCGGCTCTGGTGCAATCACCACACCGGCCGCATGAGTACCGGCGTTACGAATGGTACCTTCAAGTTGCATGGCGATATCAATCAGACGCTTGGTGCGCGGATTACCTTCGTATTCTTTTTTGAGATCCGGATCATCAACGATCGACTTTTTTAACGGGATGTGGCGTCCCTGAATTGGTGCAGGAATAAGTTTAGCAACCGTATCTACCTCAGCGTATGACATTGCGAGCACCCGACCAGTGTCGCGCACGGCGTTTCGGGCCGCCATCACACCAAACGTAATAATCTGGGCCACTTTTTCCTGACCATATTTTTCTGTCGCATACGCAATCACTTCTTCGCGACGGTCGTCAGCGAAGTCCATATCAATATCAGGCATTGAAATTCTGTCTGGGTTCAAAAACCGCTCAAAGAGCAAGTCGTACTTAATCGGATCCAGATCAGTAATGTTAGTTACATACGCCACGATTGAGCCAGCTGCAGAACCACGCCCAGGCCCACAGACAATTCCGTTATTTTTCGACCAGTTTAAAAGATCGGCCACAATCAAAAAGTAGCCATCGTAGCCCATGCGCGCAATCACTTCGAGCTCGTACTCAATGCGTTCCACAACTTTTTTTGGTAGCTTTTCTTTGGCATTTTTTTCGCCGTAATGCGAGAGATCTTCCTTCGGAATATCCCCATAGCGCCACATCGCCCCCTGGTAAACTAGCTCGCGCAAATACTCACGCTCGGTTCGACCCTCTGGAACTTCAAATTTAGGAATGAGTATTTTCCCGAGTTCAATTTCTAAATTACAGCGCTCGGCAATTTTTACCGTATTTTCAAGAGCTTCAAGATCGTCTGGAAATCGCTCGGCAATCGAGGCGCCAGAATGAATTGAGAGATCTTGATCGAGCTTGAAGCGGTTGGGGTCTTCAATAGTCGAGCCAGTTTGTACGCATAGCAAAATATCATGCGCATAATGCTGCTCCTCTTTAGAATAGTGAGCATCACCGGTAATCACCAAGCTCAAACCAAGTTCCTTGGAGAGCTTGCGTAAGCCTGCATTTACTTTGTCTTGGGGCTCCCAGCCAATGTGCGGTTGCATCTCTAAGTAATAATTATCTTTGCCGAAAGTTTTTGAGTACCACTCGGCCGTACTCTTTGCTTCTTCGTAATTGTCCGCCAAGAGGTGTGTGCCAACTTCGCCACCAATACAGCCAGTTAAAGCAATGATACCCTCATGATATTTTTCAATCAGATCACGATCGATACGCGGTTTGTAATAAAACCCCTCTAAGTTAGCTATCGTTGAAAGTTTAACCAGGTTTTTATAGCCAATCTCGTTCGTAGCCAATAGCGTTAAGTGATACGGTGTACGATCTTCCCGCGTTGATTTATCGGTATGCTTGCGCGGTGAAACATATGCTTCCATACCAATAATTGGCTTGATATCGCGCTTTTTGCATTCCTTATAAAAATCGATTGCGCCGGAAAGTGTACCGTGATCAGTAATTGCTACTGCCGTCTGACCAAGCTCTTGTACCCAATCGAGCATGTCCGGAACTTTCTGTAAGCCATCTAAAAGTGAGTAATGCGTGTGGTTATGCAAATGCACAAACGGAACATGCTTGCCCGCCACTGCTGTTGCCTGCCCCTGTTTCTCACCCGCTGTGCTTGCCATATTGCCTCCTATTATAGGCCATGTTGCGAGCTAGGTTAAGCTTGTAAAATACCCTAAAAAGTTGTAATATTGCATTCTTGTACCTCTCACACTGGAGTTAGTAATGCCCACCGATACAACCCTCACCGCTTCCGCAGCAGAGACCGCCTACCACACACTCGAGGGCTGGCTCAAGCGACGTGGACTCGACGACTGGGTGGATGACCTCTCGGTAGTCTTCCTGGATGCGAACGGCATCCAGCTCTACTGCCGGCGCAACCCTGTCGGGTCTCGTCACGGCATCGCCGACGCCGATGAACAGGCTCGAGCTGCCGTGCACGCGCCATGTGCATATGGCGCAAGCCTCAAAGACAGCCGAGAGCACTTCATCGGCTCGGTTGGCATCAACACCCGTCGCGACCCCGGTGAGGCACTCGTGATGTGCGCGCATCTGGCCATCTTCGCACTCGACCCCGGGCTTCAAGACGATGCCTTGCGACTCGTCATGGAAGAGTTCTTCATCGCTGTAAGGATCAATCCGCCGGTCATTCCAGACCCACGCATGATGGCCTTGGGCATCTCTTCTCAAGCTGGCCTCGCCTCGGTCATGCGAGGGGCAGCTCTTCAGGACACACTTCCGGGAGGCATGTACGGCGTCCCGCCGCTGGGAGAATCAACCCTCCCCCAGCCAGCGCCGGGCACAGACCTCATCACGGGTGTACCCGGCTTCGGTGGTGGCCTACACGGCTAACGACACATGGCAGATATCCAATGGTATCTGCCATTTTTTGTACACTCATGCTAAAGTATGGACTAATGCACCTTACTCATGGAGAAGTCATGTCGGATGAGTCTCAGTATATTTCACGACGACTCAGCAATCAGCTCAATTGCTCACTTGTGATAGCTAGCACGTTTTTTCTACTTCTACTGATCGCAGATCAAGCAGCGCTCGGAATGACTATCTCCCTGTCAATCATTGCTGCCGTTTTGTACAAACTTTCTGAACATTACGCCAGAGTCAAACGACCAATACCGCAGACAATTCACTTTCTTATGTGTCTGGCTGCAATCATGAGTGCCGGCTACTTCCTCTGTCTGGGGACCCCATGATACTTGACCGTCTCTTAAGGAGACGGTTTTATTTCTGTTGCGGAGCAGCTGTCTGGGTCGTTGCGCTCTGCTGAACCTCGCGCACAAAATCACCAATGTAAGGTATGCCGCCCAATGCTGCTACAAGCCAACCAAGCAATACAACAACTAGAGCTACACCCAAAGTTAAACCAATGCCACGGTAAATGCCGGCTCGAAAATTTAGCCAGGCAAAGCGCCAGCGATCATTTAAAAGATTTACGAACTCTTCAGCACCAACCAAATTAGCCGCTCGTTCGGCCGCATCGAGCTCCTGTGCCTTAGTGGCAACTGCCTTTTTACTTTGCTGACTTGCCACGAGTTGAAGTTGCCTTCTTTGCTGTAGTTTTCTTCGCAGTAGTCTTCTTTGTCGCAGGCTTTTTTACTGAACTCGCAACCTTGTCGGCCGACTTCTTCACGTCCTTAGAAAGCTTCGTTGCCTCTCGCTTTGTGGAGGTTCCAATTTTTTTACCAAGAACTTCAAGCTCTTCTGCGACAGCTTTGGCTTCTACCATCAGTTTCTTCGCTTCATCGAGCAGGTCATCTTTAATATCACCAGTAGCGCTAGAAAGCTTCAGTGCAATTGTATTCATTTGTTCCTTAAGCTTTTCGGCACGACGCATGAGCTCTTTAGTTTCTTTTACAGAGTCATCTTTCACTCGTACACTAGCTTCTTTCACCTTGTCTAAACCAACCGAAAGTTGATCTTTGGCTTCATGAAAACCTTTGCCAATGTCCTCACGGGTTTCCTTTCCACTCTTTGGCGCAAAGAGCAAAGCCCCAATACCGGCAACAGCCGCTCCAATTCCTAAACCCTTAAGAAATCCACCTTTTTTCGACATGACTATCTCCTTCTTCGTTTTTTACCTGATGTGGCCTGCAAAATTTGTGCAAATATTGCACTCATGGTCATTGGGTTGATAATTTTTTCTTTCACTTCGTGCACAATATCAGCGGCAGTTTTAGTGCCATCTTGAGCAATTTCAGCAATCCGCTGAATCGTCTTCACAAGCTTTCGAGCCGCAAAGAATACTGCAATCATAATCGCCAAGAGTATCAATACAGCAACCGACAATACAATAATAAGAATAAACAGTGTTGTTTCCATTAGGCTAAGCCCCTTTCTTTGCCCTTATTGTACCAGCTTTGACAACATTCAAGCGAGACTTCACAATTCGCTGTTTCGAAGTGTTCATTCTAGTGGCTCGTTCCATAAGTGTAAAAGAGTTGCGATCAATAACACTATTAGGCACCACAAAAATTTGACCCGAATCATCTTTTAGTCGTGATTTGCGCGTATCCATATCAATAATCACACCCTCTATTTTTTGATCGAGTGGACCGACACGAACTCGATCGCCAATTCTAAAATGCTTGTCGCGGGCTAAATTAAGCCCCGAGATAGTATCGCCAACAGTAGCCGAAAAACCCTGCGAGAAAGCCAGAGCCAGAACCGCAAAAGCACCAGACATCGCTAGCGCAACATTCGAAAGCCCGGCAAGTTGCAAGAGGGCAATCGAGAGCAATATCCATAAGACAAGATCCAGCAGCTTAACACTGACTTTGATCATCCCCTTTGGGAGCTTAGCGAGTCCGAGAGCATGCGTTAGTACGCGCGACAATACTTTAATTGAAATAAAGCCAATTATAAATAATAAAATCGCTTTTGGTATGCTTGGAGCCGTACCCCCTAACCATTGCGTAACTGGCTCCAACAATGCATTGGCTGAAGCAGCGATATCTTGTTGTGTAGCGGCGAGATACGTCATATCACCACTATACCGGTTATGTTCTTAGACGAAAAGCAATACACCATTCTCGTTATGTTTTACATGGTCAAAGTGATGGGATATAATTCGCTGCAACGCACCTTTCGCGCCCTTTATGGGCCATTTGGTTCTTCCTGGGTCACGACGGCTTACATCGGAAACGGTTTAGTCCGATCCAATACCGTTAATAGACCTTGGGTTTGGGAGAGTAAAGGCCGCATGCCTGAACTCGCTAGCACCATGGGGTTACTCGTAGCGTCTGCAGCGCAACGGGTGATACTCGTCGGCTGACTGCGCACAGTCACGCCCAAAATGCCCAGGAGGACCACCTCGCGCAGCACACGCTGCCAAATTCAGCTGCCCAGCTGACACAGCCCCGCCTCGGTACCCCACAGAACCGAGGCGGGGCACCGTTTTTTTTAACCCAATTTTTCTCGTATGAGTTTATTCACAACCTGTGGATTGGCCTGGCCTTGAGTCTCTTTCATTACTTGGCCAACAAAGAACCCAAGTGCTTTCGCTTGCCCAGCCCTAAAGTCTGCCACCGCCTGCGGATTAGCAGTAACTATCTTTTCAATAATTTCGGCCAGTGCACCCTCATCGGAAATCTGCTCGATTCCAAGGCGCTGCATGATCTGAGCTGGAGTATCACTACTCTTACAAATCTCCGCAAAAATCTGCTTGGCCTGACTGGAAGAAATGTCGCCAGCCAATTCAAGCGCAATAAGCTCCGCCAACTGCTGCGGCGTAAAGGGCACAATAATTGTAGTAGCCGCAAACGAGTCCGTATCGTCAGCATGAGTCTGCTGCTTAATCCAAGCCTGATATTCTCCAACGAGCCAATTCACCAGCTTACGCTCACCTTTTTCACCTACTAGTGTGCGAGTTTCTGCAAAAAACTGAGAGGTATTTTTTTGCTTGATGAGTACATCCTGCTCATCTACACTCAGCCCGAGTTCAACCAACTCACGTCGAATCGTTATTGGTAGCGGAATCGTTTTTACGTGCGCCTCTTTTTCAAGCATCGCTTCGGTCACGACAATTGGCGGGATATCTGGCTCTGGAAAATAACGATAATCATGTGCCTCTTCTTTAGAGCGTTGCGAGAAAGTCTTTCCCTTAGCGTCATCAAAGCCACGGGTTTCCTGCTCAATTACGCCGCCTTTTTCCAATATTTCAATTTGCCGACCAATTTCGTACGTCAAAGCGCGTTCGGCATTTCTAAAACTATTGAGGTTTTTTAGTTCGGTGCGCGTACCTAGTGAATCATCTTTTGATACCGAAACATTCAAATCGAACTTCATATTGCCGTGCTGCATATCGCCATGCGTTACGCCTAAAGTTGTGGCGATAGCGTAGACTTCTTCTAGATACCGACGCGCCTCGTACGGCGAATGCATATCTGGATGCGAAACAATTTCTAAGAGTGGCGTACCAGCACGATTTAGGTCAACGAGCGAATAATCCTTCCCAGCCGGGTGTGTAAGCTTACCAGCATCTTCTTCCAAATGCGCTCGCTCTACTCGAACTTTACGGAACTCTCCATCAACAAGAATTTCCACATGCCCCTCTTCAACAATCGGCTGATCGAACTGCGTAATTTGATACCCTTTCGGGTTATCAGGATAAAAATAATTCTTGCGATCAAACTTAGTGGTTTCACGAATACTTGCATTCAAGCCGTGGCCCAAGCGGATAGCGAGCTGCACCGCCTGCGCGTTCGGCAGCGGTAACGTACCCGGATAGGCTAAGCAGATTGGGCAAATATTTGTGTTTGGCGCAGCCGTAACCGAATCATTATCGCAAGCACAAAACATCTTAGATTTTGTTGCCAGCTGAACGTGGATTTCGATACCGATTGTTGGCGTATATTCACTCATACTAACTTCACTCCCAAATCTGAAATACCGCGCCCGAGCGCCGCAATTGCATTCGTAACTTGCGGCTTCACGATATCAACATGAATGTCGTGCGCAACTTGATTACGAAGTTTGTGGGCGGACCATACTCCATTGAGATCCGAAAACTTATCTCCGTGACGTTTAAGCCGTTCACCCATATTATCGCCCGTAAAGCCCTGAGCTTGCATGACATAATCCAAAAGCTTATCCGCTTCCATTAGGGCATTTTTTAGACCCATGCCGCCCTGGCCTTGCATATGCGCAATTTCTGTCCAGCGCTGTCGAACGAGCTCCACATCCAGGGTTGGCCGAATCGGATTAGTGCCATCGGAAAAGTTCTGGCCCGAAGCCTTCGCATCGCCACCTTTACGCATATACATCAAAAGTCCACCAATAACTAAAATCGCCAAAACTACGGAAACAAATGTCATAATGCCACCTCTGACAGCTTTACATCCAACACCTTCTCAGCTTCACGCGCGGCGGCAAACATGATCGCCTCGGCTTTTTGAGGTGCCAAAATTTGCAAGCCAAGTGGCATATCATTCACGCCTTCCATAGGTAAAGAAATTGCCGGTATTCCCGCGAGGTTGGCGGCCACGGTCATAATATCGGCTAGATACATTTGCGTAGGGTCTTCAGAATGCTCACCAAATTTAAAGGCTTCAGAAGGGGTGGTCGGACCAATCAAAACATCATATCTGCCAAAAGCTTTCTCAAAATCCTGGCACACCAAAGTTCTAAGCTGCATGGCTTTTTTGTAGTAAGCATCATAGTACCCAGCTGAGAGCGCATAGGTTCCAGTAAGAATGCGGCGTTTCACTTCCGGCCCGAAGAACTTACCGCGCGTTGCCGAATACATTGCTTCTAAGCCCCCCGTAGATTCAGCAGAAGAACCATAACGAATACCATCATAACGCTCAAGATTTGATGAAATTTCTGAAGGGGTTAAAACGTAATAGCACGGTAAAGCAAACTCTAGATTTGGAAGCGAAACTTCCTCAAGCTCCCAACCCGCATCGGCAAGACGAGCAAAGACTTCATCATATCGGGCTCGCACATCAGCATCCAACGACTGAATATATTCGCGCACAATACCTACACGTTTTGGCAGCTCTACTTCACCATCTAAATTGTCAGAACTAATCGTAGTCGCATCCATCGAATCTTGGCCCGCCATTACTGCGGTGAGTAAAGCAGCATCTTGCGCGGTGTGCGCAAATGGACCAATCACATCTAGAGAACTTGCCATCGCCACCACGCCATAACGACTAATTAGTCCGTAAGTCGGCTTTACTCCCACCACACCACAATATGCAGCCGGCTGACGGATGCTACCACCCGTGTCGGTTCCAACCGAAAAAATACCAATGCCCGCTGCCAAAGCCGCTGCCGAACCACCTGAACTTCCGCCCGGAACCCGCGACAAATCGCGCGGGTTTTTGCTTGGTCCATATGCCGAATATTCCGTCGAGCCACCGTGGGCGTATTCGTCCTGATTTACTTTTGCGATTAAAATCGCGCCTTCGGCCTCAAGTTTAGCGATGGCAGTTGCCGTATACGGCGCAATAAACTCATCAAGCATTTTAGAGGCCGCGGTAGTCCGTACGCCATCAACTAAAAACATATCTTTGGCGGTAAATGGTATCCCCTCCAGACGACCAAGTTTTTCTCCAGCTACGCGACGTGCATCACTGGCTTCTGCAGCCGCTAGCGCTCGCTCATCTAGCCGAGTCAAAACCGATGCAACCTTTTCGTCTACCTTATCGATACGTGCAAGTGCCTGCCGAGTAAGCTCGACAGCTGTAACTTCGCCACCCTCAAGCCGCGCTAGAGCTTCTGTAATCGTCATCATCCCAGTACTCGCTTTACTACTATGTAACCGTTTTCGTGACGTGGCGCACGCTCCAAAAGTTTTTCTGGACCGACCTCAGACTTTTTCACCATATCTTCACGCAACACATCCTGCAGACCAGTAACCTGACTGGTAGGCGTAACTCCATCTGTATCCGCAGCCTGCAAGGCATCCACCAAATGCAGCACGCGCCCAACCCCCTGTGTGGTTTCTTGCGCATCGGCTTCAGAAAAAGCAATCCGCGCCAGGCGCGCGACGCGGGCAACAATCTCTTCGTTAACTTCGCTCATATTAGCCTATATTATACCAGTAAAATATGAATCTGTAAGGTGTACTACTGGTAGCGCTGCGAGTTTACAGCCCACTGCTTGGTCTTTGCGTCTTGGCTCACCAAAAACGCGTACGTCTGCGTGTATGTTGTGTCTGCCGAGTAATCAGACTTTGAAACAAACGTGATAGTTTCGATCACTTCGTACTGGTCACCTTTTTTATCGGTATTCACCCGGCGATAGGTGGTTGGATAATTAAACTGTCGGCTTGTAGAGGTAACTTGAGAAAAATCGTATTCAGCCGCAAATGCCGTTGTCATATACTGGCGCATCTCGGTAGTATTACCGGCAATATAGGCTTGAGTCCAAAGCGAAACTGCCTCTTCGGCGTTGGCCTTGTCTTGTTTGGCTTGATCCTCGGCAGATTTTTGCTCATCTTGCTTAGCTTTTTCTTCGTCCTGAGCCGTTTGATACGCCTCAATCACCGTTGCGTATCGCTCATTAAGCGTAAAAAAATTATCCGGATAAAAGCCCTGCAAATAGCTCAACTGCTTCTGCACATCTTCCAAAGCTAACTTTGTCGCCGTCGCAACAGACCCAAGCTCGTCTATCTGTGCATCGTCAACGTCTTTCAAATTTGCAGCCTGATCTTTTGCGAGGCTCACGTACTTATCTAGCTGATCTAAGCCTTTAAGATACTCAGTCTTAGCAGTCTTATCCCCGAGTAATTCTGGCATTTTTTGTGTAGCGGCTTGGCTATCATCAACCTTGTTTTGCATGTCGAGCAAACTCTTTTCTACATCGCCAAAGCTCGTGTAAGTAGCCTGTTCAACATCTGTCGTGACGAGCTCCGAAGCCGAGATAAGCTCACGCCAGTTTTTTGTATAAAAATCCTGCGCCGCTGTACGATTACGCCACCAAATAAGTACCGTCGCGGCGGCGGCTAGAAGCCCAACAACAAGCAATGCAATCAACCATGTTTTTGGGCGCTTGTACCAAGGCCGTAAATCCACCTGCTTCTTTTCCATACCATCAGTAAGTTCGGCTGCGGTATTGGACTTCACCGACTCACCTGATTCTACTTGCGGGCTTTCATCCAGCCCCAGCTGATCCTCTAAAATCGGCTCGGATTGATCCTTGTCTTTTTCCATTACCCTTATGGTACGCCAACAGGGCGTCTGCAACAAGTTTATATTGACATAGCTATAAAACAGTAACAGAATACGTTTTTAGCACCTTTCGAGAACCAAGGAGCGCACATGCGCATCGTCTATGAACTCTACAGCCCGGCGTTTGAGCGTTCCGATGCGAAAGGCACACGCATTCACGTTCCCGGCTACACCTACTTCCGTCGCAGCTTCCGCACCGGACAGCGTGGAGCGATTCGTAAGGCTAAGCGTACCTACATGCGCCTACGCCCGGAGCCGGGTCGTCGCATTTTTCTACGCAAGCTAGCCTTCGACAAGTTCTACACCGGTCTGGAAGTCGTCGACACGAGCGATGCCACTCCAATCATGCTGCCAAAGCACACCCGAGTGAACGACTCTCGTGGCCTCAGGCATGAATGGGACGAGAGCAAACTAGTGGAGCACTGGTAGCCAACTCCCCAGGAAATTTATCCTGGGGCTTTTTTATACCATTTGCAAGAATGCTGCTTCGTCGATAACTTTTACGCCGAGCGATTCTGCTTTAGCGAGCTTTGATCCGGCCTCTTCCCCGGCCAACACAAAACTCGTCTTTTTCGAAACCGAGCTTGATACTTCGCCGCCTGCCGCTAAGATTTTAGCTTTGGCCTCGTCGCGCGTGAGTGTTGGCAATGTACCGGTTAACACCCAAGTGGTACCAGTGAGCACTCCACCAGTTTGCGTACTTTCATCACGCACCCGCACACCAACTTTCAGCAAATCATCAACCTGCTTTTGGGCATCCGCATCACCCGTCCACTCGGCTACACTTTCTGCGACAACTCCACCAACTCCAGCGATCTGTTCTAACTCCTCGCGTCTTGCAGTCCGTACATTCTCAAGCTTCTTAAAGTGCCCAGCAATGTCTCGAGCAGTTTTTTCGCCAACGTGCCGAATGCCCAAGGCAAACAAAAACTTCGCAAGGCCAATCTCTTTTTTTGCCTGAATTGCCGTCGCTAGCTTTGCGGCGCTCACCGGAGCAAAGCCCTCCAAATCTTCCAAGTCTTCAGCCTTAAGTGTAAACACATCGGCCGGATTTTTTAGTAGACCAACTTCCATCAGTTGCATGACGGTGCGCTCACCGAAACCCTCAATATCAAAACCCGTCTTACCAACAAAATGGATCAGTTGCTGCCAACGCACTTGCCCAACAGAAAGATCTGCTAGACGTGCGAT
>CAZYFT010000003.1:72165-75000 GCA_964646575.1 uncultured Candidatus Saccharibacteria bacterium
GCAATTTTAAAGCCAAGCTGGTGTGCCCATTCGTGCTTGAGTGTAAGCGTATCCATACCCGGATAATCACCAACAATCCCATAACTAATAAACTCCAACTTACGCCCCCGAGTAACTGTCGGGTCCAGCTGACGAACCGAGCCAGCACCAGCATTGCGTGGGTTAGCAAAGAGTGGCAGTCCTTCTTGCTCTCGCGCAGCATTAATACGCTCAAACTCCTTTATTGGCAAAACAATTTCACCGCGAACCTCAAACCGTCCAGTGTATATTGCAGCGGGTAAATGTGCATGCTTTTTCAAGCGCAGTGGTACCGAGCCAATAGTTCTCACTGTATGGGTTACATCCTCACCCACATAGCCATCACCTCGCGTAACTGCCTGTTTAAAAATGCCATCTTCATACATGAGACTCATCGCTAAGCCGTCCATCTTAAGTTCTGCGCAATATTCTGGAACTTTCCCACCAACCAGTTTTTCTGTACGCTTTTCCCAGGCAACTACTTCTTCGAGCGAAAATACATCCCTCAGAGAGAGCATCGGAAACTGGTGCGTCACCTTTTTGAAGGCATCACTTGCCTCTCCAGAATATCCTCGCAGCGTTGGTGAATCTGCGGTCTGCAAATCTGGAAATTCAGCTTCAATTTCTTTGAGCTCGTTATTGAGCGCGTCATAGACGGCATCACTTACCTTCGGCTCGTCTTTTACATGATAGTAATAGCCATATTCATGTAATTGATCGCGCAACTTCTGAGCGCGCTCAGCCGCAACTTGCTTATTCATACGCTTCTACCATGCGGTTGTACACTCGGCTCCAGAGTGAGAATAGAAGCGGAGTAATTACTAAACTTACCACCCCATCAAGCACTGCCTGCAAACGCAAATCTTGAAGTAAGTCCGTCAGTGGTGCAGCAACAATAGAAAGCGCGATAAGAATAAGTACACCCGCAGCTACCAACAATGCCGCCAACATCGCAACTGGTCTGATAAACTTCCGTACTAACCGGAACGAGACTCGAAAAGCCTGAATAACCGTAAGCTGCATGTCATCCATGAGTGCAAACAGCGCAAAACTCGCAGCCAGGGCAACGAAAAATCCAAATACCAAAAGCGGTAAAGAAAAGATTAAGCTCCAGCGAGCCAAATCGCCAATCACCGCTACGCCAACGGCTAAAAAACCACCAAGTAGTGGCACGGCAAACATGAGAGTAAGAATAAACAAACCGAGGGTAGAGATGTAACGACCCATTAAGGCGTTATATAAACTCAAAAGTTTTACTTTTTTTGTGTCCCAGCCAGCCACCGCAATGCGTGCCAACACCATGGAGAGTAATACTGAAAGTAGCGTGATGATAAGCGCATACTGATCCCCCGTGTAGTCGGTAGTCATAAAACGCGCTAGGACAATCAGTAGAGCTAATGGTAGTCCGGCACGAATATAACGACCCAAGTGTGACCAATAGTATTTAAGCGACTCTACGATCACTCCCCGCAATATATGGTTCGGCAAGAGTTTCTTCATGAGTGATCCCCCATGTGCTTCAGCCGCTTTACACGCTCGGCAGTCGGCGGATGCGTCGAAAACAATCCGGCTGCAAACCCTCGCGCGTCCTTACCCTCTACGTTGGCTCGGAGAGGATTAATAACGTACATATTTGCCGTCGCCTTGTTGGCAGCCTCCAACGGCTCCTTATCGCTAGCTATTTTCTCGAGTGCATTTGCCAGACCATCTGGATAACGTGTCAAAAGAGCGCCCGAGGCATCCGCCAAATACTCGCGTTTTCTACTTACCGCCAGCTGGATCAAGACACCAATAATCGGCGCAACGAGGGCCAACACTATAGCGACAATGAAAATTATCGGATTCGAGTTGTTTCCAGGACCATCATCATCACCGCCACCAACGAGCCAGCCCCAGCGCAAGAAGAAATCTGAAAGTAAGGCAATCACCGAAACCAATACGGCGATTAAACTCATTAAACGAATATCGTAGTTGCCAATATGCGAGAGCTCATGCGCCAACACACCCTCCAGTTCCTGCTTATTTAACTTCTGCAAAAGGCCTGTTGTAACACACACAACAGCATGCTGTGGATCTCGACCGGTAGCAAAAGCATTGGGCGCGGTGTCGTCAATCACATACAGTCGTGGCATTGGCAGCCCAGCGGTAATCGTAAGGTTTTCCATCAAGCGGTAGAGCTCTGGTGCGTCACTTTTTTTGACTGCCTTCGCGCCAGATACGGCCAAGACCATTTTGTCCGAATTATAGTAGCTCACCCAGGTGTACAAGATTGAAGCAAAAGCAGCGATGTAGAGAATCCACGGGCTATCAAACGCCAGCGAAAAAACCCAGCCAATAAGCACTGTGATTATTAAAAACGCCAGCACTAGGAGCGTGGAGTTACGTTTGTTCTTTGCTACCTCTGTATACATGTCACTATTATACCTGATTTGCACCTCAATTTGTATTGCTTTTTGTGTAGATTTATAGTATAATATTCTCGATCTAGTCACCTCGACCAGGAGTACCCATGCCAACCAAGATCCAGCCCGTCTGGCAGCACGCTGTTGCCCATCGGCTCCGTGGTCACCTCGACCCCGAGGACCTCGACACAGCCTGTAACAACCCATTCTGTACCGACCCCATCTGCGAAGGCAGCTGCATGGTCATCAGTTCAGATGGCACCGTCCTGCAGAACCTCAAGGGTCCGCGTGACCCAAATGCCTGTCCCAGTTGCTGGGAGAACCCCTGCGGCTGCCACCTGCTCTTCCACGACGACGTCACAATGCCGTGCATGCACTGCTACGGTTCCCCGTGTAGATGTGAGCCGGCCGACGA